>JAGHSH010000260.1 GCA_018065965.1 Candidatus Apopatocola equi | reverse complement strand
CCACCGCGCTTCGCTCGCCGCTGAGCAGTGCCTTCTCCGCCTCCGTCAGGAAGCTCTCCAGCCAAAGGCGCTGCGTATCGTCCAGCTCATCGCCGAATACCTCCAGCCGGATCCCCAGCTCGCCGGTGGTCACGGAAGGCCCCTCCGGCGTGTAGCTGCCCATGAATACCTCCAACAGGAACTCGTTGGCCGCCGGGTGGATATTCACCCGATCCGCCCCGATGTCCACCGCCTCGATGAGCATATAGTTGCCCCGGTACTGCCCGGAGATGTAGAGATCCACATAACGGTACTGCGAGGTATAGTCCAGCCCCAGCTCCGCGCCCAGATCAAAGGCCAGAGCCTTGCGGATGAGGGTCTTGTCATAGGCATTGGCCAGAAGGATATACTTGTCCGCCTTTCCCATGCCCAGAAGATCCGCCTTCCGGGAGAGCTTGAGCTTGACGGGCAGCTTACCGAAGCGAGCCGTGGAATTGCCGTGGGTGCGCCAGGAGAAGGCGTCATCCTCATATTCTACATTGCCGTAAACATCATACAGCACCAGAGAGCCGCTGCGGGAATACTCGTCCATTTTAATGGGACCCACGCCGTTAAGCTCCAGCCGGGGAAGCTCATATACCCGCTCCGGCTCCGGCGTCGGCTCGGGAGCAGGCTCCGGCGTTTCCACCGGGGGCAGCACAAGAACGGTGTTCTCCGTATCTGCCGCCGCAGGGGCAGAGGGCAGCTCCGCCGGGGGGAGTGCTGCCTCTCCCCCATCCCGGAGGCGAAGGACAAGAATAAAAAGCAGACTCAGCAGCAGCGCCGTCAGCAGGACGATGCGCAGCAGCAGATTCGCTTTGGGTGGATTATCAGATCGTTTCATAAGGATACTCCCTGCAAGGATTGCCGGACGGCAGCCCGGTATTACAGACATTCTTACTATACTATTTCTGCGGCAGATATGCAAGAACAACAGGTGTATTTTTCCGCTGTGTGCATATACTTACCGTGACAGGAAAGGAGGACACCCCATGAAAAAGCACAGATTCAGGATCTTTTTTCTCTTCATCGCTCTGCCGCTGCTCATCGGCGCTCTCTCGGCTTTTCTGAGCAGAGAGGGCATGACGGATTTTGAGCTGCTCAGAAAGCCCTTCCTTGCTCCGCCCGGCTGGGTCTTTCCCGTGGCATGGACGCTGCTCTATCTCCTCATGGGTATTTCCGCCGCTCTGGTGTGGCTAAGCGGCAGCAGCGAGCGGGGCGGCGCGGTCTTTCTCTGGGGTGCGCAGCTTTTCGTGAATTTCTGGTGGAGCATTTTCTTCTTCCGCTGGCAGATCCGCGGCTACGCCCTTTTATGGCTGCTCCTGCTCTTTGTACTGGCCGCATGGATGACCCTTAGCTTCCGGCGTATCCGTCCTGCGGCGGGCAGGATCAATTATCCCTACCTGATCTGGCTGGCGCTGGCGGTGTGGCTCAACGCCGCCGTCTGGTTCCTGAATGCCTGAAACAGCCCCTCTTTTTCCCTTCAGGCTGCGGAAAAGCCTTAATAAAGCACCCAAAAATGGGAAAAAGTATAGACGAAGCCGGGCGTTTCTTTGAAAAACGGACAAAATAACCAATTATCGCCCATTTATCAGCGGAATTTTTACCGTATTTCACTAAAGGAAAAGGTTTGAAAAAAGGGTCCACTTAGATTATAATATTGGAGCAACAATTCTAAAGCGGGGAAACCCGCAAAATCTAGGGAGGAATCACTTATGGAAAACCTGTTCTGGATTGGCTTTGTCGGTGCTCTGCTGGCACTGGGCTTTGCTCTCATCCAGGCCAAGAAGGTCCTTGCCTTCTCTGAAGGCAGCGACAGAATGAAGAAGATCGCCGCCGCCATCCGCGAGGGTGCCAACGCTTATCTGAAGCGTCAGTACTCCACCGTGCTGAAGGTGTTCGCCGTCGTCTTCGTGCTGCTGTGCGCTATGGCCTTCGCCACCAAGGGCGCTATGCTCTCCGTCTACACCCCCTTTGCTTTCCTCACCGGTGGTATCTGGTCCATGCTGGCCGGCTTCATCGGCATGAAGATCGCTACCAACGCCAATGCCCGTACCGCTCAGGCCGCCTCTGAGAGCCTGAACCACGGCCTGCGCGTGGCCTTCTCCTCCGGTTCCGTCATGGGCTTCACCGTGGTCGGTCTCGGCATTCTCGACATCACCATCTGGTACTACCTGCTCCACAACCTCTTCGGCGTGACCGATCCTGCCGCTCTGGGCAACATCATGGTCATGAACGGCATGGGTGCCTCCTTCATGGCGCTCTTTGCCCGTGTCGGCGGCGGCATCTACACCAAGGCTGCCGACGTTGGCGCTGACCTTGTGGGTAAGGTCGAGGCCGGTATCCCCGAGGACGATCCCCGTAACCCCGCCACCATCGCCGACAACGTGGGCGACAACGTGGGCGACGTGGCCGGTATGGGCGCTGACCTGTACGAGTCCTATGTCGGTTCCATCCTTGCTACCTTTGCTCTTTCTGCCGTCGGCGGCTACGGCTACGCCGGCATGCTGCTGCCCATCGCTCTGGCTGTGGTCGGCATCGTCTGCTCCCTGCTGGGCTCGTTCCTGGTTCGCACCAAGGAGAACGCCTCTCAGACCGATCTGCTCAAGTC
>JAGHSH010000069.1 GCA_018065965.1 Candidatus Apopatocola equi | reverse complement strand
ATTCATGAGGGAATAGGCATATTCATCGGCATGGAGTCCGTCCGTGTATTCCACAGAGACCACCACCAGCTGTGCGCCCCGGCACTGGCTCTCCAGCCGGGCGTTGAGGGAGAGGATCGACTGCTCGGTTTCCGGTGAGAGAACGCCCGCATCATCGCAGACATAAAAGCTCTCGCTCTGGGATACCAGCGCAAGACTCTGCAGGGGCAGTGCCAGCGCCAGCAGCAGAACAAAAAACAGGGATACGGCTTTTTTCTTCATATCGTTTCCTTTTTATATAGAGAAGTGCTCAGGCAAAGGCTTCGGGCATATCCACGTTCAGCAGGGGGCGCAGCAGCGCCACATGGGGAGCGTTCAGCAGCTGGGCGAATTGCCGCTGTGCCTCGTGATAATCGCCTTCGTCCATCAGCCGCTGGGCATTGAGCATATTGCCATAGTAGCGCTCGGCCCATTGGGCGTCCTCGGTGCTGAGCGGGCTGAGGGCTGCCGCATCCATGGCCTGCCGGGCGGCGCGGCTCAGCTCCTCGTTGAGGGCATAGAGCTCATGGGCCCGGGTGCAGACCATATCCGCGTCATACAGGGCATTGTAGGCGGCGCGCAGGGCGGTGCATTCCTCGGAGAGCGCATCGCTGCGGCTGAGCACGCTCCAGAGCTGAGCGGCGTTGGAGCAGCGCTCCTGCAGCTTTTCCTCCATGCCGTATTTGGCTTCCCATACCGCCTCTGTCTCCCGTGCACGCTTTTCCAGCGAACGGTCGAGATTCCACACCGTGCTGCCCAGCACGATCACAAGGGCGCAGATCCAGGCGGCTGCGGGATTCTGCAGAAATTTTTTCAATTCGTATCAGCCTTTCATGGCCAGCAGCTTCTCCTTGAGCTCGGCCTCCATCTGTCCCAGCTCCTGCTCGGCCTGCGCCCTGCGGGCACGACCCTCGTCCTGAATGGAACGAACCTCCTCCAGGGTGTCGATGAGGTGCTGGTTGGTCTTCTTCAGCGTCTCCAGCTCCACGATGCCCCGCTCGGCCTCCCGGGCGATCTCCACGCTGCCCTGATGCAGGTCGGCTGCGTTCTTCTCCAGCAGCTTGTTGGTGATATCGGTCACGGAGGAGCTGGCCTGCATGGCCTGCTTGGAGTGGTGCATGCTCAGAGCCAGCACCATCTGGCTCTTCCAGAGGGGGATAGTGTTGACGATGGCGGTCTGGATCTTCTCGGTCATGACCAGATCGTTGTTCTGGATCATGCGGATCTGGGGAGACATCTGCAGGGAGATCATGCGGGTCAGCTCCAGATCGTGGATCTTCTTCTCAAAGCGGCCGATCAGCTCGGCGAAATCGTTGGCAGCCTGCGCGTCCTCGGCAAGCCCGCTCTGGGCGGCCTTGTCCCGCAGCTCCTTCAGCTCACCCTCCCGCAGCTCCTGCACGCGGAGCTTGCCGGCGATGATATACATGGTCAGCTCTTTGAAATAGGCCTGATTCAGCTCGAACATCTGATCCATGGTGGCAATGTCCTTGCTCAGAACGACCTGGTGCTTCTGCAGCTCAGAGGTGATGCGGTCTACATTGACCTCGGCCTTGTCGAACTTGGCGCGGGTCTCCTCAATGGTGTCCTTGCCGCGCTTGAAGAGCTTGGCGAGACCCTTGGGCTCCTCGCTCTGCTCGAAATCCAGCGTCTTGAGCTCCACCACCAGACCGGTGAGCATATCGCCCACGGGGCCCATGTCCTTGGTGCGAACCTTGCCCAGGGCCTGCGCGGAGAAATCGGAGATGTTCTTCTGGGCGCCTGCGCCGTAGGAGAGCACCAGATTGGTGTCGGTCACATCGATCTGCTTGGCAAACTCCCGGACGGCGGCCTGCTCGGCAGGGGAGAGACGCTCAATGTCCAGCTTCTCGGCCTCGGGCTTGGCCTCCTCGGTCTGGGTGGTCAGAACAGGAGCGGCGGGAGCCTCCTGCACCGCGGCGGCGGTCTGCGTGGGGTTCAGGGTCAGGGTGGGGGTGTATTCGTTCTCAGCCATTTTGTACGGTTCCTTTCTCTTTTTCCTCTTTATCGTATTGCGCTTTGAAGCTGTTCCAGTCCAGAGGACTCGTTTCCCCGAAGCCCTCCCGGCTGAGCATACTCTTCATGCTGCGGATCTCTGCGTCAATATCCAAAGCCTGATTCTCAAAAAGCGCATCCAGCTGCTTTTGATAGGCGGCAATGGCGGTGTCCAGCATCTCCTCAATGCTTTTCTTGCTGCCGGAAACGGTGCTGCCCTCGATTTCCGCAGCGTCCATGCGGTCATAGGC
>JAGHSH010000167.1 GCA_018065965.1 Candidatus Apopatocola equi | reverse complement strand
TGGAGTTTGCTGCCGGCCTTGCCGACCGCTGCGCCCTGTTTTTCCGGGGCGAGGTGGTCAGCGAGGATGTGCCCCGCACCTTCTTTGCGGAGAACAGCTACTATACCACCGCCGTGAACCGGATGCTACGGGGGCGCTATGACAACGCCGTGACGCTGGAGGATGCGGTGGAGCTCTGCCGCAGAAACGGGGGCGCGGAATGATCTTCGTGATCCGGAACGAAAGGCTCCGCCGCTTCCTGAAGCTGGCGCTGCCCTGGGTCGTGATCCCCGCTGTGGTGGCGCTGGGCGTGTTCGCCTTCGGGGAAAAGCGCTATGCGTTTATCTCGCTGGCGGTGGCGGTGCTCTCGGTTGTCCTGTTCTGCGCGGGCTTTGAAAAGCGCACGGTGGGCACCCGCAGACTCATCGTCATCGCGGTCATGACGGCGCTGAGCGTGGTGGGCCGCTTCATTTTTGCGCCCATTCCCGGCTTCCAGCCCATCACCGCCATGGTGGTCATCACCGCCGTGTATCTGGGCGGCGAGAGCGGCTTTCTGGTGGGCGCACTCAGTGCGGTCATTTCGAATTTCTATTTCGGACAGGGACCCTGGACGCCCTTTCAGATGTTCGCCTGGGGCATGATCGGCCTGCTGGCGGGCTTCCTGCAGAAGCCTCTTAAGAAGAGCAAACTGGCGCTTTCGCTCTACGGCGTATTTGCCGGAGCAGCCTATTCCTGCATTATGGATGTGCGGACGGTGCTCTGGTACGATAATGCCTTCCATTGGGAGCTGTATCTGGGTGCGCTGGCAACGGCGCTGCCCTTTATGATCAGCTATGCCCTCTCCAACGTGGTGTTCCTGCTTCTGCTGGGAAAGCCCTTCGGGGAGAAGCTGGAGCGGGTGAAGGTCAAATACGGCGTATAAGCCGTCAAAAGGAGGAAAACAGAATATGCGTTTTTATCTTTCCACCATGGCCGACCTCGTGATGTTTGAGGGGAACGGCGAATGGAAAATGGAATATCAGAACCTGACCGCACCGGTGGCTGCCGCCTACGGTATGGGTATTGAGCTGGCGGAATACTGCGTGTCCGACAATCTGGACGAGCCGAAGTTTGCGGGCGTGGATGCGCAGATCCGCAGCGAAAGGCTGCCGCTGGTGGCGGAGCGGGTCCTGCACGCTCCCTATAACGAGCTCTTCCCCTCGGCCATCGATCCCAAAGCGCGGGAGCTCTGCGACCTGCGCTACGGACAGGCCTGGGAGGCAGCGATCGCCTACGGGGCGAAAAAGATGGTGGTACACTCCGGCTGGGTGCCCATGATCTACTATCCGAGCTATTTTGCGGAGCAGTCCATACCCTATTGGCGGCGCTTTCTGGACGAACACAGCGGAGAGTGCGTGATCTGTCTGGAAAATATCATGGAAAAGGACGGCGAGACCCTGTTGGAGATCGCGCAGAAGCTGGATGACCCCCGCTTCCGCCTGACCTTCGATGTGGGACACGCCCATGTCACGACCGACGGGGAGGCCATTTATGGCTGGCTGCGCCGCTGCGCCCCGTTTATTTCGCATTTTCACATCCACAACAACATGGGCGAGCTTGACACCCACGATCCGCTGGACAAGGGGAGCATTGATATGCGCCGTTTTCTGGACACCGCCATTGAGCTTTGCCCGGAGGCCAGCTTCACCGTGGAGTGTATGGAAAGTGAGATTTGTGCCGCATGGCTCAAAAGCAATTCATATCTGGAGGGGTAAGGAATGAAAGAAAGACTGAAAGAGCTGATCGATTCGATCACAGGACCCGACTCTGAGGCTGCGGGGGCTGCCGCACGCCGACAGGCGGGACTGGCCAAGCCGCCCGGCTCGCTGGGAACGCTGGAGAGCATCTCCATCCAACTGGCGGGCATCACCGGAAAGGTGATCAACAGCGTGGATCACAAGCGGATCATCGTGCTCTGCGCCGACAACGGCGTGATCGAGGAGGGCGTTTCCTCCTCTCCCCGCAGCGTTACCGCTGCACAGGCCGTGAACATGACAAAGCGGAAAACCGGCATGTCCTCTCTGGCCAGGCACTTCCATAACGATGTGGTCGTGGTGGACGTGGGCATCGCCGATCCCTACGACTGTCCCGAGATCGTGAACCGCAACATTGCCAGGTCCACCCGGAATTTCTATAAGGAGCCCGCCATGACCCGGGAGCAGGTGCTGCAGGCCATTTTTGTGGGCGTGGAGCAGGCAGAGATCGCCAAGCGCGAGGGAGTGGACGTGCTCGGCGTGGGCGAGATGGGCATCGGCAACACTTCCACCTCCTCCGCTGTCCTCTGCTGCCTGACGGGGCTGAGCGTGGAGCAGGTCACCGGCCGCGGCGGCGGTCTTACCGACGAGGCCTTTGCACGCAAGAAGCAGGTGCTCTCCCATGCGCTGGAGCTGCATAAGCCCGATCCCGCGGATGTGATCGATGTGCTCTCCAAGGTGGGCGGTCTGGATATCGCGGCCATGTGCGGCGTGTTCCTCGGCGCTGCGAAGGAACGTATCCCCGTGGTCATTGACGGCTTTATCTCCATTGTGGCGGCGCTCTGTGCCCAGCGGCTGTGTTCGCTGAGCTGCGAATATATGTTCCCCTCCCATGCCAGCTATGAGATCGGCTACATGGTCGCAGCCAAAGAGCTGAAGCTGGAGCCGTGGCTGCTGCTGGGTATGCGTCTGGGCGAGGGCAGCGGCTGCCCCATCGCCTTTGAGGTCATGGAGGCTGCCTGCGCCGTGATGAGCGGAATGGCCAGCTTCGGCGAGGAATCCACCATCGACGACAGCTATCTGGAAGAGATCCGAAAGGGCGATAAGTTCTCCATATGAAAATGTTTTTCTCCGGGGGCTGCAAAAACGGCAAGTCCGGCACCGCCGAGGACTGCGCCCGCGTCCTGGCGGGGGACAGACCCCTGTATTATCTGGCGACTATGATCCCCCACGATGATGAAGATCGGGAGCGTATTGCCCGCCATGTGGCTTCCCGGGCCGGGAAGGGCTTTATCACCGTGGAGTGCGGACGGCACATACCCGACGCTCTGCAGGGCATAGACGCCTCCGGCTGCTTCCTGCTGGATGCGGTGACGAGCCTGCTGAATAACGAGATGTTCCACGACGGGATCACGGACTTTGCCGCCGGAGAGCGGGTGGCGAAGGAGCTGTGCCAGCTGGCCGAGCGGGTGGGCAGCATCGTTTTCGTTTCCGACTATATCTACAGCGACGCCGAGCGCTATGACGAGTTTACCGAAAGCTATCGGCAGGCGCTGGCACTCTGCGACCGGGCGCTGGCAGAGGTCTGCGACACGGTGGTGGAGATCAATCTGGGAATTCCCATTCTCTATAAGGGGGTTATGCCGCTGTGACTGCGTTCTGGATGGCATGGGGTATGTTCTGTGCCATACCCTGTCCCGTAAAAAAGTGGGATCAGGCTCTCTACCCGGGCATGCTGCTCTGTACGCCCCTCATCGGCCTGATGATCGGCGCTCTCTGGGCGCTCTGCGGCTACGGCGCAGGCTGCCTGCAGCTGGGCTTTGTGGGCGCGGCACTGCTGTGTGCGCTTCCCTCACTGCTCTCCGGCTTCATCCATCTGGACGGCTATATGGACTGCGCCGATGCGGTGCTCTCCCGCCGGGAACTGGAGAAACGCCGGGAGATCCTCAAGGACTCCCATGTGGGCAGCTTTGCGGTCATCTGTCTGGCCCTGTGGCTGCTCTTCGGCTTTGCCGCCTTTGCGGGCATGGAGCTGAAGGAAAAATGGCTCTGCCTGCTCTTTCTGCCCGCCGTCAGCCGCAGCTGCTCCATTACCGCGGTGCTGAGCTTTCTACCCATGTCCACCAGCGGCTATGCCAAGCTGCCCGACAGCGTGAAGAGCGGCCATAAGCTGCTGGGCGCTGCCGAGACGGTGCTTTTCTGCGCACTCTCTGTGGTATTCTGCGGCCGGGCGGGACTCAGCGCCGTTGTGACGGCTTTGGGCAGCTGGGTCACGATTCTCAGCATCCGCCGGGATCTGCAGGGGATGAGCGGCGATATTTCCGGCAGCGCGATCACCGTGGGCGAGCTCTGCGGCGTGATCGCCCTTGCCCTGCTCTAAGGAGGAAGAAAACAATGGATCTTGTAATCGGCGGCGCTTATCAGGGCAAGCTGGATTATGCCAGAAACGAACTGCATGTGCTGGAGGCGGACATCTGCGACTGCGCCTCCGGCGAGGCGGATTTCTCCAAGCGCTGCCTGTATCACTATGAGCAGTACCTTTATCACTGCGTCCTCAAAGGCATGACCCCCGAGCTTCCCGCCCGGGAGGATGCGGTGGTCATTGCGGACGATATCAGCTGCGGCGTGGTGCCCATGGACCCGAATGTCCGCGCCTGGCGGGAGCTGTGCGGCAGAACCCTTACGGCTCTGGCGGCCCGCAGCACCACCGTGACCCGGCTCTTCTGCGGCCTCTCCCGGAGGCTGAAGGGATGAGCAAAATCGTTCTCATCCGCCACGGCTCCACGGAGGCCAATGAAAAGTGGCTCTATTGCGGGCAGACGGACGTTCCCCTCAGCGAGAACGGCCGGAGGGCGCTGGCGGAAAAGCGCGAAGCGGGCGGCTACCCGGACGTTACGGGCTTCCGGGTGTACACCAGCGGTATGAAGCGCACGGAAGAGACCCTTGCTCTGCTCTTTGGCGAGACGGAGCACGAGGCCGTACCGGAGCTGAAGGAGATCAGCTTCGGGGACTATGAAATGCAGGATTACTATGCGCTGGAGAAGCAGCCCGGCTTTCTGGACTGGCTCAACAACTCGGCCGAGCAGGCTCCGCCCCACGGCGAGAGCGGCAACGAGATGGCCGAACGGGTACTCGGCGCGTTCCGCAGACTTGCGGACTGCGGCGGGGATCTCCTGCTGGTGGTGCATGGAGGCACCATTGTCAACATCATGACTGCCCTCTTCCCGGAGGAGGAGAAGGGCCGCTACGACTGGCAGCCCACAGGCGGCGAGGGCTATGAGCTGTGCTATGAAAACGGCCGGGCACTCAGCTACCGAATAATTCCGGAACGGTAAAAAAGGTTCATTGCAAACTTGAATTTTGCAATGAACCTTTCTTTCTTCCACCGCCGGCGGCGCATTCTTTCTGTCTTTCACGAAAAAGACAAGAAAGAATGGGGGCTGAAAGGCTGTTGCAGCACTGCGCTGCGGTGATGCAGTCATGAGGATTCAGCCGTTTATAAAAAGGGTTCCCTGCGAAATGAAACAATGCGCAGGAAACCCTTTTTCATACCTCTTCTATTTTGGAGTCTGCGTTTCTTCGCACGCTCTCAATGCCGTTGAGACAGCCCTCCTTGCGCACATAGCCCTCGCTGACAAGGATGATCTTCCCATTCCGCGCCCGGAGGCGGAAGCGGTACTCTCCGGCTCTGTCCGCATAGACCTCAAAGCGGGGACAGCGGATCCGCCGCTCTGCACTCTCCCGGCACAGGTCCGCAATGGGAGCAATGGGGGCATTCCGCCGCACGCTCTCGATGCCGCCCAGACAGCTGACCTTGGCGCTGTAGATCTCGCCGGTCCCTACGATCTGCCCGTTACCGGCCAGCAGATTGAAGCGATACCCGCGTCTGACGGTCTTAACTTCGTATCTTCCCATGGGCATCACTCCTTTCCCTGCCATTATAGCATGGCGCGGAAGAAAGGTAAAGAGCAGGAAAAAGTTAAAATGATCGCACTGGGCGAAGAGCGGACAAATCCGGAGAAAAAGACTTGCAATATTCGGACGAATGTACTATAATACCTGTGTATGAACTCGGGGCTGCTGATACATTCCCGGGAAAAAATAGGAATACAGTTAAGGAGAAAAAACACTATGGCTAAGATCCCCTTTGACGAGAAAGAGCTCGAAGTCGTCGGTACTTACAAGAACCGTCTCGGCATCGATATGCCCGTTCTGAACTACCCCTGCACCCTGGCTGAGGCCGACAAGGCCAACCGTCTGGACCGTGACCCCATCTTCATGCAGATGGGCATTGAGACCGGTCTGCTCTGCCCCGACATCATCCCCGATGACCGCGCCCGCGGCTTCGTTCTGATGGACAAGCCCGTTGCCCGCGAAGACTTCGGCGGCA
>JAGHSH010000095.1 GCA_018065965.1 Candidatus Apopatocola equi | reverse complement strand
ATGGGATTGTAATGCCCTTTACCTACGTAGGTGAGGGCGTTATGAAGAATCCAAGAAAGACAGATAATCCCAAAGGAACGCTGCTCTTCGATATTCATATGGACAGCGAACTTCCGGATTATTTGCAGTACGACTTTGGACTAACAAAGGAGTAAACTATACCGCCGACATCCGCGAGGGTGTTGCCGTTGAGTACGTTTCCTGCGAGCCGTCGGAGACTCTGAAAGAACTGTTCCCGGAGGAATACGGCGTGGACGATGATTCTTTTGAGGAAGAAGAAACGGAGCAGGCGTAAACCTGCTCTGTACATAAGATAATTCATTTATCACAATTTTCATTATAACAAGCATTGACTGCTTCGGCAAATAATGAACGGGAATGCTTATTCGGATCATCATTGCTATTTTTCTTGCGGATGTATAGTGCGTCCAGTTCGTCTTTCAGCCCGTTATCTTTTATCCATTGAAAGCGCTCCGGAAGCATATAGAATCCTTGAGATTGTTCTAACCACGAGTAAGTATTCTGCTTCTTGTTATAGTGAATGTATTCTTGACAATCGTATCCGTCATCATCCTCATAGTCATTAACAAAGGCAAAGTCCACACTATGAAGAATACGGGAATTCTTGCGATCTTTTACCTTGATGGTCAAAACGCGAGTTGAGTCTTCGGCAAAGTCGTAGCCATACCGATGTGCGAATTTATCCAATGATTGCTTGAACAGTAACTTGATCTGTTTTTCATTGAAACGGTTTTCTTCATCATTTGGATAAATGTTGATGTCAAAATCGAAACCAATATTTGATTTCGCGTCATAGGTAATCATGTTGCGAGAGTAACTGCCAACAGGCTCATGCTGAAAAGTGTAATGCTTTCGTAAGTCATCATGAACAAGGCTGAGAATTTCCATAAGGTCAGAATAGGCAGACTTAACTTGGGGCGAATGTTTTGATATGAACTTAAAATCATGTTTCATATTATAATCCTTTCTTCTTCGCCCATGCCACCCATTCAGCGTTTCTCGCTAAATCATTGTATTGTACTTACGGATGATGCCCTTGTCAATACTTTTGGGTAAAAAACAAAGTGGATGTAACTGAAATCAGTTACATCCACTCCAACTGGTTGCGGGGGAAGGACTTGAACCTACGACCTCCGGGTTATGAGCCCGACGAGCTACCGACTGCTCTACCCCGCGATATCTGCAGGAAGTATAATACCACATCTCCCTGCCGGAGTCAAGAGCTTTTTTCTTTTTTTCAGGGCTCCATCTGCCGCCCCAGAAAGCCCGCCGCAGTCTGCACCAGCTTCAGCTCCAGCTCGCCCGGCATGGAGCCATCCCGGCCGTCCAGAATGACCACGCAGCCCAGCACGTCCCCCTCCGAGAGGATCGGCGCCGCTGCGGTCACCGTGGGGCTTGCCTCTCCCTCACAAAGTCTGGGCAGCGGCTCTCCGTCCCGGCTCAGCACGCTGCGCCGGTTCTCCATGAGCTGCTGCAGCTCGCGGCTGATGTGCCTGTCCAGCGCATCCCGCTTGCCGCTGCCGGAATAGGCGATGACCGCGTCTCGGTCGCAGACGGCCACGGCGCTGCCTGCGGCCTTATGCACGCTCTCACAGATGCAGATCGCGAATTCACTCAGCTCACCCATGGGGGAATACTTCTTGAACACCACAGCACCGTCCTGCTCCGTGAAAATCTCCAGCGGGTCGCCCTCTCGGATCCGCAGTGTGCGGCGGATCTCCTTGGGGATGACTACCCGACCCAGATCGTCTATTCTCCGAACTATACCCGTTGCTTTCATTTTCTCGCCTCTCCTATGCTTCTGTTTTTCGCAGGAGGTATTATCTGCGGAAAATGGGAGATTATGTGTCTCTCCCTCCGAGATCGAAAAAACAGCACAGCGCACGGCGGATTTATCTGCCATCTGCAGGGCCTTGGGAGTGACCTTAAATGATTTATTCTGGGAGGAAGCAGAGAATGAAAACGAATAATCTTCTGGACGAGCGGCAGGAGCAGGTCCTGCTCAAAATTGAGCATAACGGCTATCTCATCGCCTTCTGGGGGCTGCTGGCCGTGCTGCTGGCGGAGGCCTTTTTTCTGGACATGGAGCTGAAGGCCATGGCAGGCGAGTGGATCGTGTTCATGGTGCTGAGCGTGTATGTCAGCGCGGCCAGTGCCAGAAACGGCATCTGGGACAGGCGGCTGAAGCCGGATGCGAAGAGCAATGCCCGGATCGCGGGCGCGGCAGCGCTGATCTTCGGTGCGCTGGTGGGTGTGGGCTTCTATCTGCGGATCCCTGAGCGGCCTCTCGGCTGTCTGGCGCTGGGGGCCGTGACGGCGGTGGCCATGTTTGGGGTGCTGATGCTCACCCTGAGCCTTGCGGCAAGAAAGGTGAAGAGGGTCACGCAGGAGCAGGAAGAGGAAGAATAACGAAAAAAACAGACGAACCGCTGAGAATCTGTACCCGGCGGTTCGTTTTTTATTGCACTTTTTGGCGGCGCGTGTTATACTCAATACTTGTAAAAAGATGCATTCACTGCATTTCTGAGCCTGCTGCGGCAAAATAGTGCGGAGAGAGAGGAAACAGTATGAGAATCGGAATCGGAATCGACACCGGCGGCACCTGCACCGATGCGGTGGCCTACGATCTGGAGGCAAAAAAGCTCCTTGCCAAGGGCAAGGCCCTGACGACCCATTCCTGTCTGGAGGTCGGCATCGGCAATGCGCTGGACACCCTGCCTCAGGAATACATCCGCGAGGCGGAACTGGTAAGCCTTTCCACCACGCTGGCGACCAACGCCTGCCTGGAGGACAAGGGCAGCCGCACCAAGCTGGTGATCTTCGGCATGACCGATGAGCTGGTGCGCTATCTGAACATTGAAAAGGAATACGGCATTCCGCTGGAGAAGGTCCGCTGCTTTGATACCCACGGCAGCGCCGACGGCCTGCACCCCGATGTGCCCGACATTCCCAAAATCATCGAGGACAACCGCCAGTGGCTCGCCGATGCGGACGTGCTGGCCTGCTCCGAGCTTTATTCCTCCAACAACGGCGCACCCTGCGAAAAGGGCTTTAAGGCCGGGATGCAGGATCAGCTGGGCATCAAGGCTGTCTGCGCCGCTGAGATCACCGACGAGCTGAACGTGATCGCCCGGGGCGCCACAGCGCTGCTCAACGCCCGCCTGCTGCCCGTGATCAACGATTTTATTTCCGCCATTCTGCACGATCTGCAGAAGCGCGGCTGCCATGCCCGCATCTCCGTGGTGCGCTCCGATGGCACCATGATGAACGCCGAGGCCACGCTGGACAAGCCCGTGGAGACCATCCTTTCCGGCCCTGCCGCCTCCGTGCTGGCCGGCAAGGCTTTCTACGATGGGGAAAACTATCTGACCGTGGATATGGGCGGCACCACCACCGATGTGTCCGTGGTGCTGGGCGGCAAGCCCGTCCCCGCCACCGGCGGCATTCGACTGGGTCAGTGGCGCACCCTTGTGCAGGGCGTTTTTGCCTCTCCCTTTGCGCTGGGCGGCGATACCCACATCTGGGTGGATGACAAGACCATGCTCACCGAGCTGGGCGTCCGGCGTGTGAAGAGCCTCTGCTCCGCCGCCGTGGAGTGGCCCCGTCTCAAGGAGGATCTGCGCCGTCTGCTCACGCCCCGGGACAAGCACATCAACCGCTTCCACCTCCATGAGTTCCTCTATCTGCTCCACCGCCCCGAGCGGCCCGAGCTCTATACCAAGAACGAGCGCATGCTCATCGATGCGCTGGCCGAGCAGGGTCCTATCATGCTGGAGGATATGGAAGAAAAAGTCGGTCTGGATCTCTACTACTTCAGCCCCGAGCGGCTGGAGAGCGAGGGCATCGTCATGCGCGTCGGCATGACTCCCACCGACTTCATGCACATCAAGGGCGACTATGTGGGCTATGATCGGGAGGCCTCCGTGCTGGGCGGCCGCTACCTGCTGGCATGCCTGGGCCGCGAGGACAACGAGACCGAGCTGCAGAAGCTGGCCGACGAGGTCTATGACATGGTCGAGGAGCGCATGTACGCCAATCTGGTGCAGATCCTCCTGCGCCAGCTCTACCCCGGCAAGTTCGATGAGCTCAGCGAGCAGATGGATATCCTCATCCACCGCACCTGGCAGACCCGCAACGATGAGGTGAAGAACCCCTTCATCACCCAGATGTTTGCCTCCGATATGGCGCTGGTGGGCGTGGGCGCGCCTATCCATGTGTTCCTGCCCGAGGTGGCCAAGGCGCTGGGTGCAGAGTGCATCCTTGCCGCCGACCACGATGTGGCCAACGCCCTGGGCGCTCTGCAGGCCAGACTCAACGCAGTCGTGCGCGTGAGCATCACCCAGACCCTGACCCGCGACGGTTCCATCTACTACATTGCGCACCTGCCCACCGGCTCCGTCCGCTGCGACCGGTATGAGGAGGCCGTGGAGATGAGTAAGAAGGCTGCCGCCAAGAAGGTCGTTGAGGAAGCCCGCCGCCGCGGCGCTGTGGGCGAGCTGACCCCCGTGGTGCGGGCCGGCTCCTCCACCTCCAAGGATAAGGCCACCGGCAAGATGGTTCGCTACGGCACGGTGATCGAGGCGGAGATCGAGCAGGAGCTGTTCTGAGAAGCAAGCTCCGAAAGAGATAAGAAAAAGGTTCCCTGCAAAATCTGTGTTTTGCGGGGAACCTTTTTTCATGTAAAAGCGGGGTATTACTTTCCGAACAGGGTGCCCAGAATGCCGCGGCCGAGGCTTGCGCCCAGGTTGCCGCCCAGCGTCTTGCCGAACTTGCCGCCCACGGCGCCGCCGACGGTCTTGCCCAGCTCACGGCCCACGGTGCCGGCAGCAGTCTTGGCTGCGCCGGTGAGAGCGGCCTTCTTGCGCTCCTTTTCCTTCTCGGCAGCCTTTTCGGCAGCGAGACGCTCCTTCTCGGCGGCCTTCTCCTCGGCAATGCGAGCCTTCTCAGCAGCCTTTTCGGCAGCGAGACGCTCCTTCTCAGCGGCCTTCTCGGCGGCGATGCGAGCCTTTTCCGCAGCCTTCTCGGCGGCGATGCGCTCGGCCTCCTCCTGCGCCTGCTCGGTCTTCTGGAGCTCCCCGCGCTGCAGTAATTCATAGGCGGAATCCCGGTCGATGGTCTCGGAATACTGATAGAACAGGGGGCTGCCGTTGACCTCAGCCATGCGCTCCTCCTCGGAGATGGTGCCCATGCGGCTCTGGGGAGGCAGGATGCTGGCCTTGCGCACCATGGAGGGGGTGCCGTCCTCCAGCAGGAAGGACACGAGGGCCTCGCCGGTGCCCAGCGTCTGGAGCACCTCGCGGGTGTCGAAGGCAGGATTGGCGCGGAAGGAATCGGCGGCGGCCTTCAGGCCCTTCATGTCGGCGGGGGTGTAGGCGTGGAGAGCGTGCTGCACCTTATTGCCCAGCTGCGCCAGAACGCCGTCGGGGATGTCGGCGGGATTCTGGGTGATGAAGTAAACGCCAACGCCCTTGGAGCGGATCAGCTTGACCACCTGCTCGATCTTGCGGAGCAGTGGCTTGGGAGCGTCGGAGAAGAGCAGATGCGCCTCGTCGAAGAAGAAGATGAGCTTGGGCTTCTCCGCGTCGCCCACCTCGGGCAGAACCTCAAAGAGCTCGGAGAGGAGCCACAGCAGGAACATGGCGTACATCTTGGGATTGTTGATGAGGCTGCGGGAGTCGAGAATGTTGATGTAGCCCTTGCCGGTGTTGTCCTGCCGGATCCAGTCGCGGATGTTCAGGGCGGGCTCGCCGAAGAACACGTTGGCGCCCTGGGTCTCCAGAGCGGCCATGCCGCGCTGAATGACGTTCAGACTGGCCTTGTTGATGTTGCCGTAGGAGTTGGAGTATTCCTTGGCGTTCTCGGCCACGTAGGCCAGCATGGAGCGAAGATCCTTGCTGTCGAGGAGCAGCAGACCCTCATCGTCGGCGATGCGGAAGACGATGTTGAGAATGTCCTCCTGGGTGGGGGTCAGCTCCAGCAGCTGGGCGAGCAGCACGGGGCCCATCTCGGTGATGGTAGTGCGCAGGGGCAGGCCGGTCTCGGCGAAGATGTCCCAGTAATTGGTGGGATAGGCGTGGTAGTTGAAGCCGCACTCCGCAAGGCCGAAGCGGGCAATGCGCTTCTGCATATCCTCGCTGTCTGTGCCGCAGCGGCTCATGCCGGCCAGATCACCCTTCACATCGGCCAGGAACACGGGAACGCCTGCGTCGGAGAAGGACTCGGCCAGCACCTTGAGAGTGATGGTCTTGCCGGTGCCGGTGGCGCCGGCGATGAGGCCGTGACGGTTGGCCTTGTCGCAGAGCAGGCAGAGGGGTTCGTCGCCGTCCTTGGCGATGAAAATTTTACCGTTATGGTACATGAGAAGCGCTCCTTTTTTTATTATAGTCTTTTGACCCATTTTATCGGCTTCTCTGCCGTCTGTCAAGAGCGCAGGGGGAGATTTCACGCCTTTGGCGCGGTTTTTCTTGAAGAGAGGGCGGATTTCTGCTATACTTCCTCCCATCTGAGCAACAGGAAAGGGAACGCATATGGATGCAATGACGCAAAGGCTTGCCGCGGAGTTTTCGCTGCGGGCGGAGTATGCAGAGAATATTATCAGACTGCTGGACGGAGGCTGCACGGTGCCCTTCATTGCCCGTTACCGCAAGGAGCAGCACGGCGCGACCGATGACCAGACCATCCGCGCCTTCTCCGAGCGGCTGGATTACCTGCGGCGGCTCGGCGAGCGCCGGGAAGAGGCAGCCGCCGCCATAGAGGAGCGGGGCGGACTCACAGACGAGCTCCGCAGGGCGCTGGACAATGCCGCGACCCTTGCGGAGATCGAGGATCTTTACCGTCCCTTCAAGCAGAAGCGCCGCACCCGCGCCACGGTGGCCCGGGAGAAGGGACTGGAGCCGCTGGCGGAGCTGCTCTTTGCCCAGCAGGAGAAGAAGCGGAGCCCGGAGGAGCTGGCTGCGCCCTTTGTGAGTGCGCAGAAGGGCGTGAACTCCGTGGAGGAGGCGCTCAGCGGCGCCTCGGACATCCTTGCCGAGCGCATCAGCGACGACGCTGCCATCCGGGGCGCTCTGCGGGCGCAGCTGCGCAGCCGGGGCGAGCTCGTCAGCGAGGGCTGCGGCGGGGAGGAAGGCGTTTACGGTATGTACTGCGGCTTCCGGCAGAGTGTGCGCAGTCTGCAGGATCACCGCATTCTGGCTATCAACCGGGGCGAGCGGGAGGGCGTGCTTCGCGTGAGCATCGAGCCGGACGAAACGGCGGCGCTCTCGGAGCTGAAGCGGCGGCTGATCCGCCCGGTGAGCACCTCCAACCTTTTTGTGGCCCATGCCGCCGCTGACAGCTGGAAGCGGCTGCTCTTCCCCTCGCTGGAGCGGGAGCTCCGCACGGAGCTGACGGACAGAGCCGCCGAGGGCGCGATTCGCAACTTTGCGCTGAATCTGCGGCCCCTCCTCATGCAGCCGCCCGTCCGAGGGCGGATCACGCTGGGCTTCGATCCGGCCTATCGGACAGGCTGCAAGCTGGCCGGGGTGGACGCCACCGGCAAGGTGCTGGAGACCGGCGTGGTCTATCCCACGCCGCCCCATCAGAAAACGGCGGAGGCCCGGCGCATCCTCTCGGACATGATCCGACGGCACGGCGTTACCGCCATTGCCCTCGGCAACGGCACAGCCTCCCGGGGATCGGAGCTTTTCCTGGCGGAGCTTTGCCGGGAGTTCCCCGGCGTGGCCTACACGGTGGTCAGCGAGGCGGGAGCCTCGGTGTACTCCGCCAGCCCGCTGGGTGCGGAGGAGTTCCCGGAATACGATGTGTCCCTGCGCTCGGCGGTTTCCATTGCCCGGCGGCTGCAGGATCCTCTGGCGGAGCTGGTCAAGATCGACCCCAAGAGCATCGGCGTAGGGCAGTATCAGCACGATATGCCCCAGGCACGGCTGGACGAGGCTCTCGGCGGCGTGGTGGAGGATTGCGTGAACGCCGTGGGCGTGGAGCTGAACACGGCTTCCCCCTCCCTGCTGAGCCGCGTTTCCGGGCTCAGCGCCGCCACGGCGAAAAATATTGTGGCCTACCGGCAGAGCAACGGAGCCTTTACGAGCCGTGCGCAGCTGAAAAAGGTGCCCCGGCTGGGGCCCAAGGCCTTTGAGCAGTGCGCGGGCTTCCTGCGCATCAGCGGGGGCAGCTCCCTGCTGGACAACACCGGCGTACACCCGGAGAGCTACCGGGCGGCGGAAACGCTGCTGAAGCTCTGCGGCTATACCCTGCAGGATGCGGCGGAGGGAAGGCTCTCCGCACTGCGGGAGAAAATGACGCAGCTGGGCGAGGAGCGGCTTGCCGAAGCCTGCGGCGTGGGATTGCCCACCCTTCGGGATATGGCCGCCGAGCTGATGAAGCCCGGCCGTGACCCCCGGGATGAGCTGCCTGCCGTGCTGCTGCGGAGCGATGTGCTGGAGCTGAAGGATCTCAAAAGCGGCATGAAGCTCCGGGGTACGGTGCGCAATGTGGTGGACTTCGGCGCTTTTGTGGATATCGGCGTCCATCAGGACGGACTGGTGCATATCTCCCGTCTCAGCACCCGCTTCCTCTCCCACCCCTCGGAAGCCGTCTCCGTGGGCGATGTGGTGGAGGTCGCGGTGTTGGAGGCAGACGTGAAAAAGGGGCGGATCTCTCTGTCCATGATCGACTAATACAAAACTGCCCGATGCAGGAAAGCTCCTGCATCGGGCAGTCGTATCTTTATCGGAAAAGCAGCGTCAGCAGGAAAATGACCAGTCCCAGCCCGGCTGCGTAGGCCGTGCCGACCAGCAGCGAGGCGCTGAGGGCGCCCCACAGGGCGCTGCGGCGTTCCCGGCCGCTCCAGCGTCCGCTCTGATCCCAGGGGGGACGCTCGGAATCTTCCTCCTCACGCCGGGGCAGCCTCATAGCTCTCCGCTGCCCGGAGCCGCTCGGTCAGAGCGGTGAACTGCTGCTTGAGAGCCTCCATGTCGGGACGCTCATAGGGCATCTGGGAAAATTTCATGGAACTGTCCTCCAAAAATGATTTCAGAATCGGTCACTGTACATTGTTGTAGATGGCAGACACGCTCCTGCGCCCGCCGCCGATCAGGATCAGAGCGGCCAGAAAGGTCAGGGCGTAGAAGGAGGCGTGTACGGCGCGCTGGGGGAATACCTCCGTCAGCAGTCCCGCCAGCAGCTCCCCGGCCAGCATGCCGCCGGTGTTGAGCATGGCGAAGGCTCCGTTGAAGCGGCCCTTGCGCTCATCGGGCACATAGGCGGAGGTGGCGGAAACGCGGATGGTATAGCTGGTCACGCCCAGCAGCCCGGAGAGGAAATTGAAGAGCAGCATCACCGGCAGCGGCATATAGAGGTAGGTGCCGAAAAGCAGATTGATGATGCAGTATACGCCCAGCGCCACGGCCCAGCGGCTCCGGGCGGGCAGGGTGAAGCGGTAGTTCAGACCGCCGCCCAGCGCACGGCCCATGAGCGCCATGGCGCCCACCAGCTTGTAGAGCCAGGTGGAGACAGGCACCATCACCGCCGAGAGCGTTTCCAGCACGCTGCCGATGGAATAGGCCTTGGAATAGTTCCCGGGAGTAATGAGCATGGGGTAAAAGCTCTCGTAGGCGATCCAGTAAACGCTGTTGACGGTGCCGACCACAAAGCAGCCCGCGGCCAGCCATGCGAAATTGAACGCCCCGCTGCGCAGCAGCAGCGCCGCCAGCAGATAAATACCCGCAGAGGTGAAATCCAGCGTATAGATGGTCTTTTTCCGGGAAAACCGGTCGAGGATAGCCCCGGAGAAAAGAGGCATAATAAAGGACGGCGCCGTAAACGCCACGGTGTAAACGGCATAGAGCAGGGTAGAGCCGGTATAGTCCAGCACCAGCAGGCTCAGGGCAAAGCCTGACATGGAATTGCCCATCATGGACACAAGGCTGCCCAGTGTGATGATGGTAAAATCCCGGGTCCAGAGCTTTTGGGGAGCAGAGTGTTCCATGGGGAAAAGAGACTCCTGTGCAATCGTAATATACCGACTATTGTACAATATTCTTTCGGATTCCGCAACCTGAAAATATGCACGTTTCCGCGGCACTGCGGAAAAAACTTGATTTCCGAGGGAAAATATGGGATAATAAACCGGAGAGCGGTGAAAACCCGGCTCCGCTGAAATGCTTATCATTCCATACAGGAGGTTTATTTTATGAGCAAGTATGCAGGAACTCAGACTGAGAAGAATCTGGAGGCCGCCTTTGCCGGCGAGTCTCAGGCCCGCAACAAGTACACCTACTTTGCCTCTGTGGCCAAGAAGGAAGGCTACGAGCAGATGAGCGAGCTCTTCCTCAAGACGGCTGACAACGAGAAGGAACACGCCAAGATGTGGTTCAAGGAGCTGGAGGGCATCGGCGATACCGCCGCCAATCTGGCTGCCGCCGCCGCCGGCGAGAACTACGAGTGGACCGATATATACGAGGGCTTTGCCAAGACCGCCGAGGAGGCGGGCTTCCAGGGTCTGGCTGCCAAGTTCCGCATGGTCGCCGCCATCGAGAAGCGCCACGATGAGCGCTACCGCGCCCTGCTGAAGAACATCGAGACTGCGCAGGTCTTTGAGAAGAGCGAGGTCAAGGTGTGGGAGTGCCGCAACTGCGGTCTCATCGTCATCGGCACCAAGGCTCCCGCCGCCTGCCCCGTCTGCGCCCATCCCCAGAGCTACTTTGAGGTGCATACGGACAATTACTGATCCTGTGCCCTGTTTCCCTGCCCGCCGCCCCGCTTCCTTTCCCCGCAAAGGAGAGCGGGGCGGCCTTTTTCCTCTTGCAATCCGGCCCCTTTTGCGGTAAGCTGTACACAGACAGAGATAATTGCTGATGACATGACAGATAAACCGTGAAGACGCGGGCAAGCTATAGTAAAACAGGACAAGGAGAGTGCGCAATGGCTGAAATTACGATCACGAAGGAAAACTTTCAGAGCGAGGTCATGGAGAGCCCCATCCCCGTTCTCATCGACTTCTGGGCGGAATGGTGCGGCCCCTGCAGAATGCTCGCCCCCACCGTCGCGGAGCTGGCGGAGGAATATGCCGGCCGGGTGAAGGTCTGCAAGGTCAATGTGGACGAGCAGCCGGAGCTGGCCGCCGCCTTCCGGGTGAGCAGCATTCCCACCGTGGCGGTCATGAAGGACGGAAAAGTAACGGCCTCTTCCGTGGGTGTTCGCCCCAAGGCACAGCTGGAGGCCATGCTCTGAGCAGAACAGAAAAAGAGAACCGAAATAGAAAAATGGGAGGGTAACACCATGACAGAAGTAACAGCAGAAGTGAAGAAGGCACTCAAGGGCCGCGGTATCATCTGCCTGCGGGACGGGGAGCACTATGCCGCCCGCGTCCTGACCGTGGACGGCGTTCTTAACGCCGATGAGCTCCGCACGCTCACCGAGGCTGCCGAAAAGTTCGGCAATGGCAATGTGGCGCTCACCACCCGCCTGCAGGTGGAGGTACAGGGCATCCCCTATGAGAATATCGAGCCCTTCTGTGCCTTCCTGGAGGAGCACGGTCTTACCACCGGCGGCACGGGCAATAAGGTGCGCCCCATCGTCTGCTGCAAGGGTACCGTCTGCACCCACGGTCTCATCGATACCCAGGCGCTGGCCCGGGAGCTCCACGAAAAGTTCTATCTCGGCTGGCACGGCGTGACGCTGCCCCACAAGTTCAAGATCGGCATCGGCGGCTGCCCCAATAACTGCGCCAAGCCCGACATCAACGATTTCGGCATCATGGGTCAGCGCACCCCCGATTACTGCGAGGATGACTGCAAGAAGTGCCGTAAGTGCGCCGTGGTGAACGCCTGCCCCGTGAAGGCGGCAAGCGTGGACGAAAACCGCGTGATGCACATCGACGCGCAGCGCTGCACCGGCTGCGGCAAGTGCATCGACGCCTGCAACTTCGGCGCCGTCCGCGAAAAGCAGCGGGGCTATAAGATCATGGTGGGCGGCTTCTGGGGCAAGCGCCGTCATCTGCCCACGGTGGTGGACAAGGTGTTCACCCACGATGAGCTGCTGGAAATGCTGGAGCGTTCTATCCTGCTCTTCCGGGATCAGGGCAAGGTGGGCGAGCGCTTCGGCGATTACATCGAGCGCATCGGCGCGGAGAGCTTCCTCGCTCAGCTGGAATCCGGCGAGGTCATGAAGCGGAAGGACGAGATCCTCTCCGCCGAGCTGAAGAAATAAACATACCCGCGCCCCCGGGCGCTGAAAAGAGAATATGCAGGGCTGTCCCTTTCGCGAAATTTACACACGCTCCTATGAGCGTGTGCGCGAAGGGGACAGCTTTTTTCGGCTGTTTTCACAGGCAGATTTCCATGCATATTACCAGTGCCGCTTTCGGATAGAAACGGCTCTCCTCCTGCGCCTATACTGTTACGGGAGGGAGGCGAGCCGGACATGAAGCGGAGAATGAAAGGAGGGATGGAGGCGGTGTCACCGGATTCTTTCGCCGGCATCTATGGAGAGATCGCCGAGCAGATCGACTGCGAAACGGCGGTCAGACTCTTCCGGCTCCTGCGGGGACAGATGATCGTCTTCCCCCAGAAGCTCTATAACCCCGACTATGTCCGCAGCTACGTACGGGAGCATTATCCGGATACCTCCGTGCGGGAGCTGTCCAGACTCTTCGGCTATTCCGACAGGCGCATCCGGCAGTTTATTGCCGAGGCGAAAACCGCGGAAGAAGCCGAGTAGCGCCGGAGAAGGTCTTTCCCCTCTCACCGACACACGCTCACTTTGAAAAACAAAACGGAGGTACACACAGATGAAAAAGAAGAAAGGCGGTCTTTTCCGCATCCTGCTCCTGCTCGTGATCCTGCTGCTCGTATATGCCTTCGGCAGAAGAGACGGCGGCGCAGCCGTTTCAAAGAGGACGGAGCCTGCCCGGCCGACCGTGACCGCCGCTCCTGTCCGGGAGCCGGAACTCACGGCGGAGCCGGAGAGCGAAGCGGAAAGCGAAGAAATGCCGGAAGCAGAGAGCAAAGAGGAGAGCGCGGAGGAGAAAACGCCTGTGCGCAGCGGCATCCGCCCTGAGTTCAAGGCCGCCATGGACAGCTACGAGGCCTTCTATGACGAGTACATCGCCCTGATGAAGAAATACAGCGCCAACCCCACCGACCTGTCGCTGCTGACGCAGTACATGGATCTCCTCTCCAAAACGGAGGAGATGGACAAGTCCTTTGAGCAGTGGGACGAGGACGATATGAGCGACGAGGAGCTCAAGTATTATCTGGAGGTCAACCTCCGTGTGTCGCAGAAGCTGATTCATATTGCGTGAGCAGCGCACATAGACTGAAAAAAAGAGAACTGCCGGCCGCAGCTCTCTTTTTTTATTTCCCCTCTTGACATGTTAGCATAAGCTAACTATAATGACGGGGAAAAGAATGAAGCTGCTCTGCGAAGGGAGACGGATTATGAACGCACTGGGATGGATCATTGCGATCACGGCGATAGCGGGCGTAGGCGGTACGGGTCTGGGCGGTTATGTGGGCGCGGTGCTGCGCCGGGATTCCTCCAAGGTCATCTCCCTGCTGCTGGCCTTTGCCGGGGGCGTGATGATGGCGGTGGTGTGCTTCGATCTGATTCCGGATGCCTTTCAGCCGGAGGGGGCCCGCGAGAGCTTTCCCGTCTGGTTCGTTATCGGCGGCGTGGCGACAGGCTATGCGCTGGTGGCGGCTTTGAACCGGATGATCGACGCGGCCACCAACCCGGAGCTCAAGCACATCGACGAGAACCATCCGCAGACTGCCGATGCACTGGATGAGCTGATCCATGCGGATCACTATAATATGCACAAGGAGACCGATCCCCGCTCGGGTCTGTTCGTGGCCGGACTGGTGATGGCCACGGCCATCGCCCTGCACAATATGCCCGAGGGCATGGTCATCGGCGCGACCTATGCGGGCAATCCCGGCGCGGTCACCCAGGGCTCCGGCTTTGTGATCGCTCTGGTCATCGGTCTGCATAATATCCCCGAGGGTATGGCGGTCTCCGTGCCGCTGATCTCCGGCGGTATGAACAAGTGGAAGGCCATCGGCATCACGGCGCTCAGCGGCGCCCCCACCATTCTCGGTGCGGCTCTGGGCTACTCGCTGGGTCTGATCTCCCCGGTGTGGCTCTCGCTGGCGCTGAGCTTTGCCGGCGGCGCGATGCTCTATGTGGTCTTCGGTGAGCTTTTCCCCGAGAGCTTCCTGAGCTGGCGGAGCAAGGCTCCCGGCGCCATGGCACTGGTGGGGACGCTGACCGGCCTGCTGCTGGTATATGTGTGAGCCCGCGAAAAAACGATAAGGCGAAACCCGCTGCCCGCAGGGCGGCGGGTTTTTGCGTGGACAACGCTCTTTTCCGGGGCTGAACCCTTGCATCTTCTCAGCGTTTCTATTATGATACAGGTAACAGGCTGACGCGCGTGGTGGAGAGAGACGGAGCCGGTGCGGGATTCGTTAGTGGATTGATTGGAGGCAATGGTATTCGTCGTTCTAAAGGCAATCTCGTAAAGGCAACAGGTCAACTGAATGAAATAATCGAAGCTTCTAAGAGCGGAATGAAGTTTGTTGGGTCAACAGCAAGGAAAGCAGTAAAACAAGCTGCTCAAAACTTTGAAAGAGTTTATGCTCTTGAAAGTCTAATAACGACTGGCAAATACTTTCTTGGGTCTGTCGTTGGAAATACTGGAAATACGGTAGTGGTACAATGTCTATGCAGATGAAGCAGTATGAAGTGGTGCGTGCCAGTGGAAAAGATATAAAGTACCTTGCGCTTGCTTTACTCTTGTTTTTACTTATGGGAGCAATTGGTTGGGGTGCGGATGATTTCAGGTATGTTCTTTATTATATTGTGTTTATTGTCGTTCCGTTGCTATATGCAATGCTTCATATGATATTGCGTTATTATCAATGGAAAATTATCCTTTCTCAAGACTCAGTATTTCTTTATGGCACTTTTGGTCGCGTAAAGCAGTATCCAAGGGGTACCGTACGATGGATTCTGATTATCCCATGGGGATCTCGGACTTACCACATACAATTGTATGAGTATTCAACCAGAAAAAAACTTGTTAGCGTTCCTTTAGATTGGATCAATGTTAAAGTGCTTTTTGATCTGCCGCACTTTGGGCCGATGTCTTCGGACGAGAGAAGCGCTTGTTCCTACTTCAAGAAAATGATCTGAGCCATAGTACAGTCAACCTGAAAAAGCACTTCACGTATGACGGCTTCGGGCGCACGGCCGCTATGACCAGAACGGGGATGTTCTCGGTTTCAAACGGTATCTCGGCGAGGCCTACGGCGAGTACACCTATGTGAAGAACCAGCAGGGCGACATTATGGCGGTGCTGGACTGCGAGGGCAGCGAGGCAGCGACCTACACCTATGACGCCTGGGGCAACATCCTCACCACCGGGGGATATGACGCCGATGTGACCGCCCGGAACCCGCTCCGCTACCGGGGGTATTACTACGACAGTGAGACAGGATTCTATACGGTATGAATAAGTTAGTAGAAGTTGTGAGTCCAAGACAAAGCACAAATTATATTATTAACAAGATGTCCAACATGCGTTCAAACAATTCGGGGTCTGTTGGAAAGATTGTAAATTGGGTTAGAAGATTGTTTGAATAAGGGGGGATGAAATTGATTCCTAAAAAAGTTCAACCGCATTTTAAAATGACACATCAACCAAAGGAAGGCGATAACAGCATAATTGAAGGAATACTTACATGCTGTAATGCCCATGATTTTGAAGTGTTTGTTGTTGGAGAAATAAAACACAGTATGTTTTCAAAAATGTGCTTGTTTCCAGAAAATGACAAAACTGTAATAGAAGCTCGTTGCAGAAAGTGTGGTAAAGTTATCTCAGTATTTGATAGCAGTTGTGATGGGTATGAGCAATGTGGAAAAGAGCAATATACACATGTACAAACTAAACCTATTGATTGCAGTAAATGCCGAAATAGAGTATTTTCTGTTGGTATCAAATATGAATATCCTGATATTCAAGAACTTGCGGAACTTGAAATAACCGAAACAGATAATGCTTTTACTTGGATATGGATAACACTTGAGTGCAACAAATGTGGAACTAGATACAAGAACTTTGTTGATTGTGAAACAACCTAGTTTAGAATGACACGTACCAGCAAGCATCGCCTTTTGGGGACAAAAGGCAGTTCGTTGGGATTAAAATATTGGGGCGCGTTTAAAGAACTGGCTTTAGGCACTTTGAACTACGGATGGAATCAAATGTCCAACGAGATTTTGTATTGGACTGGAAATTGATTTGGAGGTGATATAAATGGGAATGTGGGGATTTGAGTTATATCAAAACGATACGTCACTAGATGTTAAAGATGAATTTGAAGAATTGTATAATACTGGAAATACTGTCCAAGATATCACCGACAAATTGACGGAAGATTATAAAAGCATAATGGGCGACATTGACGAAGAACCGTTGTTTTGGTTGGCATTGGCGGATACACAATGGAATCTGGGAGTGCTTATGCCTTGGGTTAAGGAAAAAGCTCTTTACTGGGTTGAAAAAGACAGTGGTATGTTTTATTGTCGGTCAATAGATATGTCAGTAAAAGCGAAAAGAAGAAAAATTCTTGATGAGTTGCAAGCAAAACTTCTTTCTCCGCAACCTCCAGTGAAAAAACCAGTAAAAAAGAGAATATACAAATGTCAATGGAAATTGGGAGATGTTTTTGCCTACCAATTGGAAAGCGACTTAGCAAAAGAAAGAGGTCTTTATGGTCGGTATTTTTTGCTCCAAAAGGTTGATGAAGGTGTATGGCATCCTGGGCACATAGTACCAATTGTATATGTGAAAATAACCAATGATAACAATCTTCCATCAAACGCAGAAGAATATAACCAATTGGAATATGTCCAGACATGGTTCACAAAGTACGAGGATCGTTTTTTGCCAATTGATATGAGACGTCCGCAAGAAGATATTGCCGAAAAATCTAAGATAAACTATCAAGTAGATGAATATGGTTTTTTGCCGCAGTATAGAGCGAAATTGCTTAATACTTCAAAAAGAGTTATTCCTACAAATTTGATCTACGTAGGTAACTTTGCGAATACTGTTCATCCACAAAAAGAATTTGTTCCTCATTCAAAAGAAAATATTGTGTCTGTATCATGGAAACAATTCGATGAAACATTTGAAACAAAAATGATTAAGCGGTATTGTGGGCACAATCTAAGGGAACTCAGTATTTACACAAATAAAAACATTTAGAATTTTTCCGGATGGCAATATCCTTCCTAAAATTATTACCTTTTTCCCCCAGTAACTTAAGGAGGTACATATGTTCACGATTAACATTGATTTTTTAGGACAACAACCTCCTAGAGCACCCTATTCTAGGATGTCTCTTGATGAGATATATGGTTATTTGCTTTGGGAGGCTGATTTGACTGTTACCTACAATAATCAAATCCTATTTTCAGAAGAAGTTGCTATTATTGAATTTTATTGGTATTTAGTTAACTGGTATCGCAGATATCTTACAGGGAATGCGGATCAATTTGTTTATTCTACGGTTGAACACACAGAGCCCATACTTGTGTTCTCGCCTCAACATAATCAATATTGGAAAATCGATAGCGTATGGAAACAGTGCGATAAACCTGCACTAATCAAAGAAGAAATCCTGCATTCCGAAGTGCATAAATTGTTAGAAGGAATAATGGTAGCGATAGAAGCCTGAATCGTACCGGCAAGCATCGCCTTTTGGGGACAAAAGGCAGTTCGTTGGGATAATCCCAAGCCCTTAAAGGTTTCAGGAATGATGTTGGCAACACTTGCCCGTGCAAAAGAGCATTTGTAAATACTTCATAAACAGTTAAATTTGAGGTTACGCAGACAGTGACTCCTGCATTTCTAAAGATCGGAGGCATTCACGTACACGAGCATAATAGATGCGCAAAAGTTTTGCTGCACCTGCAACCATATAAGCGCGGATGCATATTATTCATGGCGGAGGAAACCTGCCTTGCACACCGCAAACAGGGAACGCTGAGCACCGTTAATTCTTCCTCGCTTTCTCCCTCCGTTTCGTCAACTGTCGGCATTAGAAGCAGCACCGGACGTGGAAACAGTACCGGACGGGTTCGTTTAGTAATAGAAAGGATGTAAAACCGTGAACTCCATAGAAACCGGGAAAATGGTGATCTACAACCGAAACAACATGACAAAAAGATACAGAAGGTATATAGTTCTTTCTGCAGTTTCTTGTTTTTGCATCATGATTGCAGCAATTCCTTTCTATGCTTATCTTGGTCTCAATGCTCCGCGCGAAGATGATGAATTCATTTACCTCGCAGTTCCTCTTGCTATGTTCTGCCTATTGTATACCCATATGATATCAGAAGCAATAGAAGGGACGTTTCAACTACTGTTCGATCGCTTTGAAATCAGTGCGGAGGGAATTCGAATCTTCCGTTTGGGACGTTCACGGCTTTTCCCCTGGGATTCTTTCCACTATATTCGTGAATCGCATCCGGAAAACAGTGACAGGATCTTGAAAAGAACGCGCGAAATGTTTGCAGAACAAGTAACGCAATATCCCGAAATAAAACTGGTCAGACGCTATATTCCCAAAGGATATTTTGAAAGTCAAATAGCCATAAACATTGCAGACATTGGAAACAAAGTGATCACTCTTTACCTTGACCCCGAAACCGAACTGCCGGAGCTGCTCCGTTACTGCGGCGGGTGGCGTTGGGAATCGAAGCCCGGGAGGCAATCCCGCTCCTGGGATTCGGAGCGCCTGATGCGCCGCTCACGCCGCGGTGCGGTGGTGGTGAGCGTATTGCTGTTCCTGCTTATTCGCAAACTTTATGCCGCCGGGTTGATTGCCAGCGCAGCTTGGGTCAGCTTTATGAGCGTCATGCTGTTTTTCCATGAAATTTTGCGCGGCTTGCTCCTGATCGTGGACGGAATAATCGGCAATGAAAGAGAACTGACGCAAATCGAATATAAAAAGGATGTGTTCATCACCTTCTGCCTCGCCGCCTTGAAGGTGAGATGCAAATGGATACTTCTGCAAGGGGAAGACGGACGAAAAAAGCGGCTGTTCCTCTTTGAGCCGCTCTGCCGGGGCAAGCTCACGCCGGGCGACCGACTGCACATCCGCTATTACCCGCTGTCGCGTGTAATTAAGGAGATCACTATACTGCCCGAGAGCGATTCTCCTTGATACCGGTTTTCTGCGGTCTGCCGACCTGAACCGACCCTGCTGCCCCGGATCGCCGGGCTGACATCTAAATTAAAAAGACGGCAGCCTGTAATGCCACAGGTGGATAAGGAAGTATTTTATGTGTTTTTTGGTGTATGGAAAAATCTGATGCCCCTGTATGATAAAGACAAGCCGGTTTTGAATGGGAGAAAAAACATGAATGCTCTTTTGGAGTTTGGTGAAAATTATATAGAATTCGATGACTTGCGTTTTTACCCCGAAGAAACGGAAAGAGGAAATCCGTATAACTGTACAGTTAAGATCAAAGTGAAATCAAATGGTTTTATGGGTGTTTCACCATGCGAATTTGATATGCGCAATCTAATCGATTTTACAAATGAGCTTAAGAAAATGTACGAGTTCAAAGCAAAAGAAGCTGGAATCCAAGAAATCGGATACGGAGGAATGCTGCATTTTTCGGCTGATAATATTGGGCATATTAGAATCAGCGGAGATATCTTCGGAGAAGCAATGATACATGAACTGAAATTTGAATTTGAAGCTGATCAGACCGCGCTTTTGCGCTTTATTTCAGAATTACACCAATTCGCAGATAATTAACAGATCGCACAAACAAATACCCTTTTGTTAAACTGAAAACCACCTGCCGAAAAAGAGTAATCATCTCTTTCGGTAGGTGGTTTTGTCTCATTCGGTATCAAGCAGGGAAAAATGATATATTTTTCCGCTCAAAGCAGATTAACATCGGCTTATTATTTAAGGGCAAGCCCCTAACACCTCATAGGAAGGAAAAGAATAAACGGGAAAATACTTCCTTATCCACCCGTGGCAAAACGGGCTGCCGTCTTTTCTCGGAATGGGGAAAATCATTTCTGCTTGACGCTCAGGGCGTAAACGGGCAGACCCAGCGCGGTGATGCCCACGGAGCAGAGGGACATCACAAGCCCCCGGGCGCCGGACAGGAAGAGCTGGGAGATGATCACATACACGCCGCTGAGGATGGCCAGAGCGGGGATCACGGGATAGCCGGGCACCTTGTATTTCCGCTCCGCATCGGGACGCTGCTTCCGCAGGGTGATGACGCAGCAGAAGGTGAGCGTGTAGAAGACCCAGCAGGCAAAGGTGCCCAGATCGGTCAGCAGGTCAAATTCGCCGCTGAGGGAGTAGAGGCAGGCCAGACCGCCCACCAGATAAATGGCGTTGGCAGGCACGCCCCGGCTGTTGAGACGGGAGAGAGCCTTGCTGCCGGGGAGCATACCCTGCACACCCAGCTGATAGGCCACGCGGCTGCCGGACATAAGAAAACCGTTGCCCGCGCCGATCACGGAGATGATGATGCCCACGCGGATGAGGGTGCCGCCGGCCTCACCGAAGAGCTTCGTGGCCACCGCATGGGCGGGGGAGGGCAGATTCATCAGCTCGCTGGCCGGGATCACCCGGAGATAGGCAAGGTTGATGCCCAGATACACGGCCATGATAATGCTCACGCCGCCCACGATGGCCCGGGGCAGGTCGCGGCCGGGGTTCTTCATCTCTCCGGCGATGGTGCCCACGTTCGTCCAGCCCTCAAAGGCAAAAAGCACGGCCAGCAGGGTGGTGACCGTGACGCTGCCGACGCTTTTTCCGTCGCCCACAAGCCGGTCGAGCACGGAGGCGCTGCTGCCGCCTCGGAGGAAGCCGAAGAGGATCAGCAGACCCAGCGGGATGAGCTTGCAGACGGTGGAAACAAGCTGCATACCGCCGGCGGAGCGGACGCCGCGGGCATTGAGCAGCACCAGCGCGGCGATGACCAGAATGCCGATGGGCAGGGCGAAGCGCTCGCCCACATAGGCGCTCAGCTCGCTGCCGACCTTTACGCCGTAGCCTGCCAGATAGGCGGGGTAGAAGATGACCACCTGCATCCAGCCGGCCAGAAAGCCCAGACGGCGGCCGTAGACCTCGCCCAGATACTCGACCATGCCGCCCGTGCGGGGGATCAGCACCGCCACCTCGGCGAAGGTCAGCGCGGCGAAAATGCTGATGAGGCCGCCGAGCACCCAAGAGAGAATGCCCATGCCCGGAGCGCCTCCGGTGGCCTGATAAATGGCGTAGGGCTTGAAGAACACGCCCGCGCCGATGACGCAGCCTACTACCAGCGAGGTGGCAGTGGCCGCACCCAGTTCCTTTTTCAGGGTATTGTCTTCGTTCATTTTCTTTCAGCTCCCTTTGTGTTTTCAAAATAAAAAAGAGGATATGCGCGCAGCAAATAAGCTGCCTGCATATCCTCTGTTTCTTCAACCTGAAAGTTTGATCTTCTTCGGTGGCCGCCGCAGCGGCACTCTCCAGAGCTTCGTCCGCAAGGGATGTCTGTACCTGAAAGATTCCCCCGACCTCGGCAGGGTCGGGCTTGCCCCATCGGTCTGCCCCGGAGGGCAGTCTCTTCCTTGCATCAACCGACTTATTCAACATTTTGAGCTAATATAGCACGAAAGAAGGCGCCTGTCAAGGGGGAAAAGCGCGGCTCCCGACCGTTCCGGCGGCAGGATTTTCGTGGATCATGATATGCTTGACCTCCGGGAAGCGGCGCTCCACCGCGTCATGGACGGCCTCGGCGACGCAGTGCGCCTCGGCAAGACTCTGCTCTGCGTCCACGGCGATCTCCGCGTCCAGATACAGCCTGTCGCCGAAGCGCCGGGAGCGGAGCAGATCCAGCGCGATCACGCCCTCCTGCGCCTCGATGAAGTCCGACAGCTCCTGCTCCTTCTCTGCACCGCAGGAGCTGTCCAGCAGCCTGGAGAGTGCGTCCCGGAGAACATCCCGGGCGAGCCGGAGAATGAAAAGGCAGATGACCACGCAGGCGGCGCTGTCCAGAGCGGGATAGCCCGCCATGGCCCCCGCCGCGCCCAGCAGAGAGCCCACGGAGGAGAGCGCATCGCTGCGGTGGTGCCAGGCGTCGGCCAGAAAGGCGGAAGAGCCCAGCACCCCGGCATAGTGCCGCACATAACGGAACATGGCCTCCTTCACGGCGATGGAAACGGCCGCGCCCCACAGTGCCGCCGTCCCCGGCGAAGCGCTGCTGCCCCCGGTTAGCAGCGTTTTTACGCCGCCCAGGCCGATGCCCAGCGCCGTAAGGGTGAGGAGCAGCCCCAGCGCCAGCGAGGCAAGACACTCAAAACGCTCATGGCCGTAGGGGTGCCCCTCGTCGGCCGGGCGTCGGCCGAGCCGCACCCCCAGCCATGCCGTGAGGCTGGCCAACACATCGCTGAGGGAATGCACGGCGTCGGAAACCAGCGCTGCGGATCTCCCGACCACGCCCGCCCAGAGCTTGATCGCCGAGAGCAGGATATTCCCCCCGACCCCCACCGCGGAAACGCGCCGGATGATGGTTTCCTCATTCATGACCGATCCCCCCCGATAAAAAAAGCGCACGTCCCTGCGGAGCGCGCAGTCTGCACGGCTGACTGACATCCCATAACTATGCAGGAAAACGCATGGCAGTGCAGAAGGGGGGGCGGGCTGCATCCCGGGCAGAAAACAAAAAAGACCCTGCCGAAGAAAACGGCAGGATCTTTTTTACCGAAAAGGCAGAATTACTGCTCCTCGATGGCGTCGTTGGGGCAATTGTCAACGCAGGTGCCGCAGGAAACGCAGTCGTCCTGGTTGATCTCGTAGCGATCGGCGCCCTCGGTGATGGCGTCGTTGGGGCAGTTGTCGGCGCAGGTGCCGCAGGAAACGCACTTGTCATTGATAACGTACATTGTATGTACCTCCTATCTGGAATTATCAGCATTCTAACATATCTTGCGTAAATTGCAACTACATTTTCTATGCAATAGAAAAAAATATGAGGTCATGCGCAAAAGGTATTACAAACGCGAGAAATCACAAAAACTTCACAATTTTCCCACTTGACATTTTGACTTTCCCTGACTATAATACACTCGAAAGGTCAAAGAAAGTCAAAGTCAAATTCGAAAGGTGGAGAAGCAAATGGCGGTCAGCGATCTGATAGCGAGCTTTATTCTGGAGGCACTGGAGGATTCGGACGGCAGCGCCGAGCTGCAGCGGAGCGTGCTGGCGGACAAATTCAACTGCGTGCCCAGCCAGATCAACTATGTGATCTCCACCCGCTTTTCCCCGGAGCGGGGTTATGTGGTGGAATCCCGGCGGGGAGGCGGCGGTTATATCCGCATCAGCCGCGTGCAGCTGACGGATCCCCGCAGCGTGATCATGCATACCATCAACAGCGTGGGCGGCAGTCTGGATCTCCGGACAGCGGCGGCGTTCCTGAGCAATGCGGTGCATCAGGGGGTGCTGGCCGAGCGGGACGCCCGGCTCATCCTTGCGGGCATCGGGGACAATGCCCTCCATTCGCTGCCCCGGGAGATCCGGGACACGGTGCGGTCCTCCATTTTCAAGTATATGTTATTGCAGACCATAAACGACTGATTTTTTGTAAAGGAGAATGTACAATGAAGTGCGGAAAATGCGGTAAGAACGAAGCGAACTACTATTATAGAGAAACTGTCAACGGCGTGAGCAGAGAGATCCGTCTCTGCGAGGAGTGCGCAAAGGAGGAGGGGCTGCAGGAGCGCTTCTCCCGGGGCTTTGACTTTGGCCCGGCCTTCGGCTTCGGCCGGAGCTTCTTTGAGGATTTCTTCTCTCCCTTTGAGAGCTTCTTCGGCCTCACCCGCCAGCCCATGACCCTCGGCGCACGCAGCGCCGAAGCGGAGCAGAAGCAGAGCGGGGAGCAGCAGACGGAGAACGCCCGGAGCTGCGAGAGTGAGCTGAAGGCCCGCCGGGAGCGCAATATTCTGGAGCAGCAGCTGAAGGACGCCGTGGCGCGGGAGGACTATGAAAAGGCCATCGAGCTGCGGGATGCGCTGAAGAAGATGAAGGAATAAGCAAAGCATATCTGACGGTTCACGGGGCGCGCACGGCGCGCCCCTTTTGCAAAGGAGGGACAGGACATGAACGATAAATTCACTGAGCGGGCACGCTCCGCCATTGAGAAGGCGCAGGAGTGCGCCGGGGAATTCGGTCACAGCTATGTGGGCACGGAGCACCTGCTGCTGGGCATCGCCCGGGAGAGTGAGGGACTTGGCGCGAGGGTACTGCGCACGGCGGGACTGGACGAGGCATTCCTTGCGGAGCTGCTGGAAAAGGAAAACGGCAGAGGCACACCCGGCGCACCCCTGCAGGGACTGAGTCCCCGCTGCAAGCGCGCCGTGGAGCTCGCCGCCGCAGATGCGGCCAGACTGGGACAGAGCTATGTGGGTACGGAGCATCTGCTCATGGGCATCCTCCGGCAGGGGGACTGCACCGCCGCCCGTATGCTCACCTCCACGGGCGTGGATCTGAACCGGCTCTATACCGACATTCTCGAACGCCTGCGGGGGATCTAGAGCCGGGACACCGCGCGAAGCGGGGCAAAGGGCCGGGATCGGGAGCGCCGCAGCGAAACCAGGACGCTGGATCAGTACGGCCGGGATCTGACGGAGCTGGCCGCAAAGGGACAGCTGGATCCGGTCATCGGCCGGGATCGGGAGATCCTCCGGGTGATCCAGATCCTCTCCCGCCGCAGCAAGAATAACCCGGTGCTCATCGGTGAGCCCGGCGTAGGCAAGACCGCCATCGTGGAAGGGCTTGCCCAGCGGATCCATGCCGGGGAGGTGCCCGAGGATCTGCGCAGCAAGCGGCTCATCACGCTGGATCTGACCTCCATGCTGGCCGGAACCAAGTACCGGGGCGATTTTGAGGAGCGCATCAAGGCCGCCATTGAGGAGGCGGGCAAGAGCAGCGACGTGATCCTCTTCATCGACGAGCTGCATACCATCATCGGTGCAGGCGCTGCCGAGGGCGCCATCGATGCGGCCAACATCATCAAGCCGGCTCTGGGGCGCGGCGAGATCCGCCTTATCGGCGCGACGACCCTGAATGAGTACAGAAAGTATATCGAAAAGGACGCGGCGCTGGAGCGCCGGTTCCAGAGCGTGACCGTGGACGAGCCCACCGCGGAGGAGAGCATCGCCATCATCAAGGGTCTCCGCGACCGCTACGAGGCGCACCATAAGCTCACCATCACCGATGAGGCGGTGGAGGCTGCCGTGCGGCTCTCCTCCCGCTACATTGCCGACCGCTTCCTGCCGGACAAGGCCATCGATCTGATGGACGAGGCGGCCTCCCGGGTGCGGATGGGCACGCTCACCGCCCCCGACGGTATGCGCGTGATCGAGGACAGGCTCCGTGCCATCGCCGCCGAGAAGGAGGAGGCCATCAAGGCGCAGGATTATGAGCAGGCCGCCATTCTCCGGGATCGGGAGCGGGAGCAGCAGGAGGAGCTGAAAAAGGAGCGGGAGAGCTGGGACGCTTCCCGCAGCAGCGGCACATCGGTCACGGCCGAGGACATCGCCGCCGTGGTCTCCGGCTGGACGGGAGTTCCCGTGCAGAGTCTGACGGAGGACGAAAGTCAGCGGCTGCTGCATATGGAGGATGTGCTCCATCGCAGACTGGTGGGGCAGGACGAGGCGGTCACCGCCGTGTCCAAAGCTATCCGCCGGGGCCGTGTGGGACTGAAGGATCCCAAGCGCCCCGTGGGCAGTTTCCTGTTCCTGGGCCCCACCGGCGTGGGCAAGACCGAGCTGTGCAAGGCGCTGGCCGAGGCGGTGTTCGGCGATGAGAACGCCATGATCCGGCTGGACATGAGCGAATATATGGAAAAGCACACCGTCAGCAAGCTCATCGGCTCCCCTCCGGGCTATGTGGGCTATGACGAGGGCGGCCAGCTCACCGAGAAGGTGCGCCGCAAGCCCTACAGCGTGGTGCTTTTCGACGAGATCGAGAAGGCGGACGAGGACGTTTTCAACATCCTCCTGCAGATCATGGACGACGGCCGTCTGACCGACGCTCAGGGTCGGCTTGTGGACTTCCGCAATACCATCATCGTCATGACCAGCAATCTGGGCGCACGCTACCTGACCGAAAAGAAAACGGCACTGGGCTTCAGCGGCGGGAACGGGGAAGAGCGGAGCTACGAGGAGAGCCGCGGGCTCATCCTGCAGGATCTGAAAAAGACCTTCCGCCCCGAATTCCTCAACCGCATTGACGATACCATCGTATTCCGTCAGCTCGGACGGGAGGATATCCGTACCATCGCCCTCCATATGCTCGAGAGCGTGAAGCAGCGCCTGCGGGATATCGGCGTGGAGCTCTCCGTCACGGACGAGGCGCTGGAGCTGCTCTGCACCCGGGGCTACGATCCGGAGTACGGCGCACGGCCCCTGCGCCGCACCGTTCAGGCGCAGGTGGAGGACACCGCCGCCGAGCGGCTGCTGGAGGGAAAGATCAGGGCGGGCGACAAAGCCGAGCTGATCGTGACAGACGGCGCACTGGATGTGGTGAAGACTGCGGCGTAAATCAGCCGGAGGCTTCCGCAAGCAAAAGAAGAGACGGTTCTCTTCTGTCGGAACGACAGGAGAAAACCGTCTCTTTTCGCTTGTATTATCTGTTCACCTTCGCATCGGAGGCAAAGGGCGAGGGATCGCCGTCCTGAAGCTTGCCGATCTTCCTGAACATATAGATGACAAGGGGCAGAGCCAGCAGCAGGAAGGATATGCCGTCGGATGCCGCCTGCGTCACGGCAAGGCCATTGGCGCCGTAGATGCGGGGCAGGGTCAGCACCAGCGGGATCAGCACCAGCAGCTGCCGGGACATACTCAGCACCAGATTGCCGACGGGACGGCCCAGCGACTGGTAGAGGTTGCTGGTGACCATGACCACGATATGAGGGATCAGCATCAGGCAGAGGCTGCGGATCTTCAGGATGCCGATGGCCAGCACCTCCGGGTCGCTCTCGGAGTTGAACACGCCGATCAGCGGGCCCGCACCGAAGAACATGGCGCCGCCGAAAACGAGGGCGCAGACCGAACCGATGCCCAGCGTGGTGAAATAGGCCTCCCGGACACGCCTGTAGCGCTTCGCGCCCCAGCAGAAGCCCGCCACGGGGCCGAAGCCCTGAGAGAAGCCCATGATGGCGGAGGAGATGAACTTATTGAGCTTGTTGGCAATGGAGATGGCCGCCAGCACTGCCGTGCCGAAGCCGCGCGCCACGTTGTTGGTGACGATGCCGCCCAGAGACATCAGGGACATACGCAGGAAGGAGGGGATACCCATACGGGCCACCTCGGTCACATTGTCCTTCTCTAGACTGAAAAGCCTGGGCGAGAGGGTCAGCATGGCGGAGTGGCGGATAAAGGGCAGGGCCAGCACGAAGCAGCTTACCACCTTGGAGAGTGCCGTGGCCGCCGCTGCGCCGCCCACGCCCCAGCCGAAGGTGCGGATAAAGAGGGGATCCAGAATGCAGTTGAGGATACAGCCGGAGGTGGTGCCGATCATGGCATAGGTGGTACTGCCCTCACTTCGCAGAAACTGGTTCATCATCAGTCCCGCTGTGGTAAAGGGTGCGGCCAGCAGGATCCACAGGGCATAGTCCATGCAGTACTGCTTGGCGTCCTGCGTGATGCCCAGCAGCAGCACCAGCGGCCCCCGGAAGCAGAGGCACACACCGGCGAACAGAGCCGAGAAAATGCAGCCCACGATCAGCGTCGTACTGGCTACGCTGGAGGCCCGTTCATCCTTCTCCGCACCCGTAAGACGGGAGATGTAGCTGGACGCGCCGATGGCAAAGCCCATGGACACCGCCCTCAGGATCGTCATCAGCGAGTCGTTGACCGCCACGGCAGCCGTGGCGCTCTTACCCAGCTGGCTGACAAAGAAGGTATCGGCCAGATTGTAAATCGAGTCTACCAGAGAGGAGATGATCATGGGAATGGCCACCTTGGGGATCACCCGCAGCATCTTCTCCTCCAGCATCATTTTTCGCCTGTTCTCGCGGGCGAGGCGTTGCTTTTCATCCATAAACCGTTCATTAACCTTTCTCATTTATATATTTCCAATTATATCCTTTTGGATGCAAAATGCCAAAGGACAAAGACAACAAAAAAACAACAAATCGGGAGGCATTTTTTTATCAAACCGTTACCATCCCGCTGACAAAGCGGCAGCAGCCCTCCTCCCGGGTGCTGAGCGCAAAAAGAAACATGCACCTGTCCGTTTTGCCGGAAGGTGCAGGAGGACGGGACGCAGAACTCAGGACTCTCTCATCATCCGATACAGCTTTCCGGTGGCCTCCGCGTCGCACCAGGCCCGGTGGGCGCTGCTCTGGGAAATGCAGAAATAGTCCGTGAGATACACCAACTTGTAGCTGGGCAGCCCGGGAAAGACCCGGCGGGCCAGCCGGAGGGTATCAACAAAGGGAACATCTACGTGCAGCCCCAGCTTTTCGCACTCCCGAAGCAGAAAGCCTGCGTCAAAGGGAGCGTTGTGGGCCACCAGCGGGCACTCGCCCACAAAATCGAGGAAGGAGGGCAGCAGCTCCTCCACGGTGGGGGCATCGGCCACCATGGCGTTGGTGATGCCCGTCAGGCGCTGCACCTCATAGGGTATGGGACGGCCGGGATTCACCAGAGAGGAAAAGGTGGCGGTGATCTCTCCGCACTCCATGCGCACCGCGCCGATCTCGGTGATCTTGTCTGCGCGGCCCACGCCGGTGGTCTCCAGATCAAAGACCACAAAGGGATCGAAGTTCCGGTTCAGGGAATAACTGGGCTTTTCCATGCTTCACGCTCCTCTCCCGCCCATCATAACGCAGGCTGACAATTTTTGCAAGAGCCTGCGGAGGGGCTTGCGAAAAAGAAAAAAACGTGTATACTAACCTTATTCTGTGTCGATTATTGGAGAAGTCCTATGAAAAAACTGCTGATCCCTCTGCTCCTCGCCCTGCTGCTGACAGGCTGCGGCAAAAGCAGAACTGTTCCGTCGGCAGCTGTGGAAACGCCGGAGCCCACAGCGGAGGTCACCGCCCCGCCCCTCTACACCGTACGCTATACGGTCAACGGGGAGATCGTCCGCAGCGAGACGCTGGAGGACGGCGGTACGCCCGCGGGTGCGGCTGTGGAGGGCGGCTTTCGCTGCTGGCTGGATCCCGCGGGGAACGTTGTCCGGCCGGAGACGGTGGAGATCCACGCCGATCTGGAGCTGACGGCAGCCTTCGTTCCGGCACTTAACGACGGCCGGGGCGCCTTTGAGCCTGACCGGGACGGCCTGTTCCGGCCGGATGCGGAGTTTACCCGCAGCGACGCTGTGCGGCTGGTCTATAACCTGCTGCAGAACAAGCCCGCCACGGAGGTGTTTCTGGCGGACGTGACCACGGCGGCGGCCTGCTACAAGGCGGCCTCCACCCTTGCCGCGGCGGACTATTTCCCGCTGGACGAGGGAAAGTTCTACCCCGATGTGCCCATTGCCCTGGGGGATCTGGCGGCTCTGCTGGAGCGGATCTTCCCGGTGACGGCGGTGGATGCCGCGCTCTCCCACTGTGAGCTGCCGCTGACGAGAGGCGGCGCGGCCATGCTCTTTGCCGAGCTGCTGGGACTGCAGAGCGGCGCGGCCGACTACCCGGATGTACCCCGGGATCATCCCTGCTATGCCGCCGTTTCCGCGCTGGGCGGCGGAAGCCGGGACTGGGGCAGCCGACAGGGCTTCCTGCATCTCAACGGCAGACTCTTCTGTTTTGACGAAAACGGCTACTTCATCAAGGATACCGATCTGGGCAGCCTGCATTTCGGCAGCGACGGCGCCTATACCAGCGGCGATGAGCTGCTGGACGCCATGGTGGCCAAGGTGCTGCGCAACAAGGTCGAGCCGGTGGGAGACCGGGAGGAGGCGCTGAAAAAGGCGTATCTCTATGTCCGCGACAGCTTCCTCTACCTGCGCCGGAACTACTATGAGGTAGGCGAGACCGGCTGGGAGATCGACGAGGCCCGCACCATGATGGAGACCGGCAAGGGCAACTGCTATAACTTCACCGGCACCTTCTGGGCGCTGGCCCGCGCTCTGGGCTACGATGCGAAATGCGTCAGCGGTCTGGTGGGTCATGAGGCTGACCCCCACAGCTGGGTGGAGATCCCCTTTGAGGACGGCGTGACCTATATTTTTGACCCCGAGACGGAAATGAGCTACCGGCTCAAGGATCAGTATTTCAACTGCTTCAAGATGACCTATGAGGAAGGGCAGTTCTGGACATATTACAGAGGATAAAGGACGAAGAGACTGCTATGAAAGATTACGAAGTAATGGTGGAGGATATCAATCCCTGCGGCGGCGCAGACAGACCCCGGACGGAGTTTATTGATGTCCGCTGTGACGATCCCGTGGAGTGGGTCAGGGCTCACTGCCGTTTCCCCGTCCGCGAGGCCAATGAGAACTCCGACGGCGATCTGGTGATCACGGCCGGCGACAGCTTCGGTCTCGCTGCCCGCTACACCTTCAGCGAGTGCTGAACGATACTGCCCCGGCTTTCCGAAAGGGAAGCCGGGGCAGTTTTTTTATTCCATATACGCCGCACCGAAGGCGTCGCGCATTTCGTAATAGGACGGGTGCTTCCGCCAGCCCTGACCGGTGGATTCCTCCCCGACGGTGTTGATCTCGATGTTCGGCAGCGCCTCCCGGATCGTCCGCAGGGCAGCGTAGCTGATGGGGCAGCCGTTGACCCAGAGCCGCTCCAGCGAGGGCAGCTGCGCCAGAAGCTCCGCATTCTTCACCGGGCAGTAGGCCAGATTCAGGTATTTCAGATTCTTGCAGGAGAGCAGGGGGGAGATGTCCGTCACATCGCAGAGGAAAAGCTCCAGATACTCCAGCTCCTGCAGATTGGCAAGGGAGCTGATGTCCTTGATGCGGTTGTCGGCCAGGATGAGCCAGCGCAGGTGGGTCATGTCCCGGAGGAAGGTGGTGTCGGAAAACCACATATGTCCCAGATCCAGCGCTACCATGTCCCGGCAGTAGCTCAGGGGCACCAGCTGCTCGTCACTGAGCCAGGTGTAGCCGTTCTCCCAGGCCAGCGCCAGAAAGCGGGTGGTGTCGGTGCGCAGATGGAAGACCCCGAAATGTACCTCCCAGAGAAAACGTATGTTCTCATAGCGCCGATCCAGCGCATCCATATCCTCGTCGGAAATGCCGCAGTTGCAGAGGATCACCGTCTCCAGCTCGGAGAAGCAGGGCAGGGCGGCCTCCAGCTCCTCCGTTTTTGCGATCCATTGCCCGCTCAGATCGATCTCCCTGTCTGTGGAGAGGAAGGTCTTTCCGTAAAGAGGAATGTCCCACACGACCTCTATGTCCGGCAGATCGCTGCGGAAGAGAAGCAGACTCTCCTGCTCAAAGCCGCAGCCGGTGAGCACGAGCCGCCGGAGCTGCGGGAACTCCGGCAGCCGTCGGGCGAGAGCCGAGAGCCTGAAGTCCGTGCAGCCGGAGAGATCCATTTCCGTGCAGTCAAAGGGAAAGTAGTGCCCGGCCGCTGCCTCCCGGGTGTAGAGGACGGTCAGAGCCGGATGCCGCCGGGCAAAGGCGGAACGCTCGGCCTCCTCCGGGAGGACGTCCCGCAGCTCCAGCGTCCGGAGCCGGGGGAAGAGAATAAGAAGCTCCTCCCGGCATTCGCTGAGCGTCAGACTCTCGGAGAAATTATCGATGCGCTCATTGCCTACGGGTACCTCGCAGCGGATCTCGCAGTCGGGGAAGCGTTCCGCCAGCTCGATGAGCTCCCCGGCGCTGAGACGGCAGCCGCGCAGATCCAGCTTTTCCGGCCGGTTCAGCCGCAGCAGCCCCCGGTTGGAGCGGAGCTTCTCCCCGGAGAGATCCAGCACGGTCTCGTTCCGGCGGTAGTACCAGCCCCCGATGAGCGTGCGGCTGGGATGGAGCGCAAGGGTGAGGATCAGCAGGGCAAGGGCGAGAGCCGCAGCGGCTCCCAGCGCCATTCGGCGGAGAATTTCTTTCCTGGTCATGATCGGAGTGTCCTTTTCGTTTCTGTTATGGGGCTTCGCTCTCCTCCAACGCGGTACGGAGGAAGCGGAAACAGTTCTCCGCGCTGCAGCGCTCCCGGACGGCGGCCTGCCCGGCAAGCCCCAGTGCCTGCCGGTAAGCGCGATCCTCGT
>JAGHSH010000033.1 GCA_018065965.1 Candidatus Apopatocola equi | reverse complement strand
GGAATGCTGCGCCGCCTGTGTGAGCGTCTGGGAGCCGTGTCCGGCGGTCTTCCAGCATTTCAGGGGCTTGCCGCGCCCCGGCACGTTCATGCTGCCGCCGCAGTAAAAACTGCTGTTTTCGCTGACCAGTCCCTCCTCCAGCGCCATGGCCAGCGTGAGGATCTTGAAGGTCGAGCCCGGCTCATAGGTATCGGACACGGCTTTATTGCGCCATTGGCGCTGACGGGCTTCATCCAGGAGAGACTGCGCCGCCTCGCTGCTCTCGCATTGCGCCGCCAGCTCGGCGATCTCTTCGGGCACAAGGGAATAGTGATTCAGATCGAAGCTGCCCAGAGAAGCCATGGCCAGAATCGCCCCGGTCTTTGGATTCATGGCGATGGCCGCCGCCCCGTTGCCGATGGAATAGTCCGCAACGGCCTGCCGGAGCTGCTTCTCCAGATAATACTGAAGCGTCACATCCAGCGTCAGCTTCAGCTCGGCCCCGCTTTGGGCCTCCTTCACCTGCTCCCAGGAGGTAAAGAGCATATCGCTGCCTGCAGAGTTTTTCAGGCGCTTTACGCTGCCGTCCCGGCCGGTAAGCAGGGTATTATAGCTGTACTCCACCCCGGAGAGGCCCGTGTTGTCGGCTCCTACGAAGCCGATCACATGAGCAGCCAGAGAGGAATAGGGATAAACACGTTTGTTATCTGTCTCGATTTTGATACAGTGGAGCGAATGCTCGTTCTTGAAGCGGCGCACCGCCTCAGCCGTTTCCTGATCGGCACGGCGCACGAGCGTTTTGTACCAGCTGCCCGTATCCGCAAGGAGGCTGCGGATCTTTTCCGCATCGGTGTTCAGAATCTCCGAAAGGCCGGAGGCGGGCAGCTCCCCGTCCTCCTCATAGCGCCGGTATTCCGACGGGCAGAGGTAAATGCTCCAGGCCGTGGCGGAGAGTGCCAGCACATGGCCGCTGCGGTCCGTAACGGTGCCCCGGCGGGCGCTCAGCACCGTGCTGCGGAGCTGCTGCTCCAGAGCGGCGCTTTCATAGCGTTCATGCTCCAGCACCTGCAGCTGAAAGAGTCGAACGCCCAACAGGATAAAAGCAACTATGCCGCACACGATCAGCAAGAACAGTGCGCGGCGAAGCATCATCCGATTGGGCAGACACAGGCCGCTTTTTCGCTCTCCCATTTCCATACAACGTTCCTCCGGTGGTTTTGATCTCACCGAAAGTATACGGGCTCAGGGGGCAAAACATGACCGAAACCGGTCCTGCAGCCTTTGAAATATTCCGTTCCGATCCCCATTGGGCTCACAGAGTGTGACCTTGTCGGGCAGCACACGCTCCACGCCTGCAAGCTGCTCCCGGCGAGGTCTCTCCATGCCCAGCTGCAGCGCCTTCTCTTCCAGCTCCTCCAGCTTCATGGGCTCATACAGTCCGGAGCGGAGAAGGTGCTCCTCCTCCCGCAGCTCCGCAAGCTCATGCTCGGCAGAGAGCAGAGAGCGGCCGGTCTGCAGAAGCTCCAGTCGCACCCAGAGAGAGGATATCCAGATACAGGCAGTCAGAAAAAGCAGCAATACCGAAATACCGCGGCGTTCTTCCATTCAAAGCCTTTCTGCCACGCGAAGGCGGGCACTGCGGGAACGGGGATTATACTCAAGCTCCTCCTGCGAAGCCGTGAGCGGCTTGCGGTGGACGGAGCGAACGGTCTGCACAAAGCCGCACTTGCACACAGGGAAATCCCGCGGGCAGGTGCAGCCGTTCTCCCTCTGACGGATGGCCGCCTTGGCGATCTTATCCTCCAGAGAGTGAAAGGTGATGACGCAAAGCCTTCCGCCGGGAGCCAGACGCTCCATGGCGGTATCCAGCATTTCCCGCTCGGCCTCCAGCTCGTCATTGACGGCGATGCGGATGGCCTGAAAGCTGCGCTTGGCGGGATGCTGCTTTTCACGGAGCGCGGCGGCAGGCATGGCGCCCTTGATGATGTCCACCAGCTCCAGAGTGGTTTCAATGGGTTTTCTTTCCCGGGCACGGACGATGGCAGCGGCGATCTGCGCGGCATAACGCTCCTCGCCGTATTCCCGAAGGATGCTGCGGAGAGACTGCTGGTCCATGTGATTGACCAGCTCCCCGGCAGACTGACCCCGGGAACGGTCCATGCGCATATCCAGCGGCGCATCGGCCATGTAGGAAGAGCCGCGCTCCGCCTCGTCCAGCTGAGGAGAGGACACGCCCAAATCAAAGAGCATGCCGTTCACCTTTTCAATGCCCAGAGAGTCCAGAATGCTGCCCAGCTCCCGGAAGTTTCCGTGCACCAGCGTAATGCGCTCGCGGTAGTCCGCCAGACGCTCTGCGCTGCGCTCAATGGCCGTTTCATCCCGGTCGATGCCGATGAGTCTGCCCGTAGTCAGACGCTTGGCGATCTCCAGAGAATGGCCGCCCAGTCCGAGGGTGCCGTCCACATAGATCCCGGTCGGATCAATATTCAGATTCTCTATGCATTCGTCCAGCAGGACGCTGATATGCTTCGGCATCAGAAATCAAGCTCCTCCATCACTGCGGCGATGTTTTCCGGCGTCAGCTCCTGAGAGTTGATCTCCTGCCAGCGCTCCAGATCCCAGATCTCCGCATGGTTATTGCAGCCCACAACGGCCACATCCCGCTCCAGTCCCGCAAACCGCCTGAGATTCTGCGGCAGGACGGTCCTGCCCTGGGCATCAATCTCGCAGCGGGCGGCCAAAGCGAATAGGGGACGCATCTTCCACTGCTTCACATAGGGCATGGCATCGCATTTGCGGGTGAAAACGTCCCAGCTCTCCTGAGAATAGACGCTCAGGCACTTTTCCATGGAGACCGTAACATAAAAGGCCTCCCCCAGCTCACCGCGAAGCCGGGAGGGTATGAACAGACGGCCCTTGGCGTCGATGCTGTGTATGAATTCTCCGGTCAAGGCCGCTCCCCTCCTCATTTTGCCCGGACGGTTCGTCCGGTGAAAAATTGTGGGAAAACGAGGGATTTTCCCCCACTTCTCACCACTCTGCTCTTATTATAGAGAGTCCCATTTCAAATTGCAAGCAGAATTTTCCTGACATTTTTTCCATTATTTGCATCAGAGGCAGAGAAAACAGACAAAAAGTGCCGGAAAGTAGACATAACTTCTTTCCGGCACTGGCTTTTGGTTCCGTATTCTGATTTTTCAGCGAAAGATACAATAAATAGGGGTCCGCTTTGGTTAATTCTCGGTGGATTCCTTCATCTGCTCCACCCAGGCACGTCCCTCGGCACGGCAGCCGGCCAGACGCTCCTCCGTGAGATCGGTAGCATGGACCACCATGGGCTCCTGGGGGATAAAACCGTAGTTTGCAAAGATCCGCAGATAGTTCCGGTAGACCTCCCGATAGAAGCCCTTGTCGGGCTGACCCTGCGCGAAAACGCCCATGATGCGCTTGCCGGCCGGGAAACGGATTACCCGGTTCTCCCGACCCCGGGAGGTATCGGCCATAGAGAAATGGCGGTTCATGAACGACCAGGCCTGACCCTGCACGTTGCCCATGAAATTGGCAGCGCCCACGATGACCATGTCCGCATCCTGCAGATCGTCCCAATAGGGTGCCAGAGGATCCTGAATCACGCACTTGCCGGCCTTCACACAGGCAGCGCAGCCGCGGCAGCCCAGGATGCTGTCACCGATCTTATAGCGGCTGACCACAGCGCCGGCTTCCTCCGCGCCGCGCGTCAGCTCATCAACGATTTTCTCAGACACGCTTCCTTTTCTGGTGCTCAGATAAACTGCGATGATTTTCATGGCAATGCTCCTTTACATAGATATCGTTCGCGGGGAGGCGGACAGACATCCGCTCCCCGGGCAACTCCGGAAAAAAGAGCCGGGCCCCGCTTCACTCCTCCACGTCGGGGACGATCTCCACAAAGGTGGGGGCGGGCTTCTCCGCAGGCTTTTCCTCGCTCTTTGCCTCATCGGCGGGCTCTTCTGTGCTGCCGCCGTAAACGGCGGTGAAGCGGCCGCGGGTGGCGCGAACCTGGCTGAGCGCCTCGGCCATGGCCTCCTCCGTGCGGCGAAGGGCATCGTCCACATAGTCGCCGGCGACTCTGCGCAGCTCGCGGCTGCGGAGCTCCGCAGAGGAAAGCATCTCCTCGCTGCGGCGTCTGGCCTCGACCATGATGGCCTGTTTGTCGATTATGGCGCGCACCTGCTCCTCGGCCTGCTGACGCATGGCTTCGGCTTCCTTGCGGGCGGAATTCATGTACTCCGTGCGGGTGCTCACAAGACGCCGGGCCTCGGCGATCTCCACCGGCAGGCAGGCTTTCAGCTCGTCCAGCTGGCTGAGCACCTTTTCCCGCTCGATGATGCACTTTTCATTTCCCAGAGGCACTCCCCAGGCTTCCGCAACGATCTTATAAAGGTTTTCGATGATCTGCAGAGCATTGGTTTCCATGGCCATGACTTATTTCTCCTTTTGGCTGTACACATAGATTCGATGATAGTTTATCCGAAAATCCCTTCCAGTTCAAGACATTTTCGGTAACAAATAATAAAACTGCAGCGAAATCACTGCAGTTTTATGGGAAAAAGCGTAAGAAAGCTCCGATAAAGCTCAGAGATTTGGCCCCAGACCGCGCTCCGCCACGATGGGAATGATCGCTGCGGGCACAAAGGCGGTGAGATCGGAGCCGTAATAGGCCAGCTCCTTCACGGCGCTGCTGGAGAGATAGGTATACTTGGCGGCGGCAGCCAGAAAGATGGTCTCCACATCGGGATTGAGTCCCTTGTTGAACATCTCCATCTGGAACTCGTACTCAAAATCCGTAATGCTGCGCAGACCGCGGACGATCACCGGGTTTTCATACTGCTTGGCAAAATCCACAATGAGTCTGTTCCAGCAGGCGACCTCCACATTTTCCATGTCCGCCGTGACGGTGCGGATCAGCTCCATGCGCTCCTCCACAGTGAACATGGAGTGCTTGGCCGTGTTGAACACCACAACAATGACGACCTTGTCAAACATCTTCGAGGCGCGGTGGATAATATCCAGGTGGCCCAGTGTAATGGGGTCATAGCTTCCGGCGCAAACGGCAGTTCTCATTTCTCTACTCCTCTTGTAATGACGGTGAGCTTGATTTTCCCGTAGACATATTCCCGAGCCGTACCATAGCCCGCGGAAAAGCTCGGAGAGGGCGTCTCCCGCCGGGTCTCCACGACCATTATACCACCGGGATTGAGAATGTCAAATTCTTCTATCAGTTCCAAAGCCTTCTGCTCCAGACCCTTGCCGTAGGGCGGGTCGATGAAGATCAGATCAAACTTCTCTCCGCTGCGCAGATAGCCCAGAGAATCGGTGCGGAGGATGCGGCAGTTTTTGAAGCCGCAGCGCTCTACATTATCAGTAATTATGTCAACCGCTTGCTTGCTCTCGTCCAGAAACAGGCAGTAGGCCGCCCCCCGGGAGAGAGCCTCGACGCCCAGCTGGCCGGTGCCGGAAAAGAGATCCAGCACACGCCGACCCTCCAGATCCCACTGGACGATGTTGAAAAGAGCCTCCTTCACCTGATCGGTGGTGGGGCGGATGTCCATATTGGCGGGCTCACGGAGCTTTCTGCCCCGGGCCGTGCCGGTGATCACTCGCATGTCTGTTCTTCCTCCTGATGAAAATACTTGTAAACGGCCAGCGCCGCGGATTTGGGCACCACGCCCTCCAGCTCGGAGAGGGCTGCCGCCTTCACAGCCTTCACGCTGCCGAAATGCTGCAGAAGCGCCTGTCTGCGCTTCTCCCCCACGCCTTCGATCTTCTCCAGTGTGGAGGTGCCCACTCTGTCCCGGAGCTTGCGGTGATACTCGATGGCGTAGCGGTGTACCTCCTCCTGCACCCTGCCGATGAGGGCAAAGGCGGCAGGATTGTTCCGGATGCCGATCTCCCGTCCCTGGGAGGTGATAAGGGCGCGGGTGCGGTGGCGGTCATCCTTGACCATGCCGAACACCGGTATGCTCACGCCCAGAGCAGCCAGCGCTCCCTCCGCCGCCGCGGCGTGCTCGGCGCCGCCGTCGATGAGCAGGAGATCGGGCTTGACGGAAAATTTCGCATCCCCCTCCAGATAGTGGGTAAAGCGGCGCGTCACGGTCTCGGCCATGGAGGCGTAATCATCCTGCTGCTCCACAGTCTTCATGCGGAACCTGCGGTACTCGCTCTTTTTCGGTTTTCCGTCCACAAAGACCACCATGCCGGAGACAATGTCGCTGTCGCCGGTGTTGGAAATATCATAGGCCTCCATGCGGTGGATGGGCTCCGGGAGATTCAGCGCCTTCCGCAGCCATTCCAGCGTGTTGGAGG
>JAGHSH010000031.1 GCA_018065965.1 Candidatus Apopatocola equi | reverse complement strand
TCCGCACGCAGTGCATGGCCGGAAAGGTTTTCTGGCTCAACCCCATTCCCGAACGCAAATGGCAGTATGTCCGCAGCATCATGACCACGAAAGAGCTGGTGCCCATGCTCTCCTGCTCTACGCTCAGTGAACTGGGCGCCGCCTGCCGCAAGCTCGCCTATATGTAAACAGGCACTTTTCCCTTTTTTCCGTACACAGAAACGCTTTGATGATTATAATCGTCAAAGCGTTTCTGTTTTTCTGTTTTATTTTTTACCATTTTCCCGAAATAGCATTGACGGAACGCGGAAAGGGTGTTAGAATAGGGAATATCTTTTTTGTTTATCATCGAGGAGGTTAACTGTGGACACACGAGCCACCCTTGCTATGCTGGGACGGGAATACTGTGTTATCTCCGCGATCTGTCTGTTATCGCTCCTGTCCATCCTGTTCTTTATCAGAAAGAACCTTGAGTCGAACCGGGTCATCGTTCATTTTGAGCTGGCCATCTGCTTCAGTGCGCTGGGTGCCGCCATGGACATCTGCTACGGGCTGCGGGAATTTCGGCTCGTCACCATGACCAATTCCGTCGCCTACGCGACCGAGATCGCCTATTCCGTTTCTTCCATCCTTGCCAGCTTCTCCTGGTTTATCTACTCGGAGACCATGCAGGGCACCAGGCTTGTGGGGAGCTTCCGCCGCCGCGTTCTCTGCACTCTCCCGATGGTGCTCATCGTTGCCGGCACGCTCACAACACCCTGGACGCACTACATTTTCTATCTGCAGGACGGTGTATACTGCCGCGGCCCCTTTTATCTGCTCCATGATCTGCTGTCCGTCTTCTATGTAGAATTTTCCGGCTTCGGCGCTCTGATCCGTTCCTTCAACAAAAACTACTATACGGAGAGAAATCAGCTGCGTCTGCTCTTCATCTACTCCGCAGGCATTGCCGTAACGCTGGGAATACAGGTGATCGCAGGCTCCGTGATGCCGTTTCTGACCATGGGCATCACGGCCATTCTGGCGATCATTCTTGTCCGTATGCTCCAGCAGCGCATCACCGTGGACGCTCTGAGCCGCATCAACAACCGGTTCGCACTGGATCACTACCTGGATCTGAAGTTCAAGAGCGGAGAGCCCTTCTATCTGGTCATGATGGATGTGGACGGCTTCAAGCAGATCAACGACCGCTACGGTCATCTGACCGGCGACCGGGTACTGACGCTGACGGCCTCCGCCATCGCCCACGCTCTGCCCTCCGGCTATTTCGTAGCCCGTTACGGCGGCGACGAGTTCAGCGTTGTAGGCAGCGGCACGGAAGAGGAGCTGCTGGAGCTGGAGCAGAGCATCCGGGATTCTCTGGAAACGGCTGCAGCAGAGGCGGAGCTGGGCTTCCCTGTGACCCTTTCCATGGGGCATTTCCGCCGGGATGACAGCATTGCCACCATCCCCGATCTGATCCGGGCGGCAGATGAAAATCTCTACCGCAGCAAAAACAGACGGAAGAGCGAATTGCCCCGAAAGGCTGTCAGACGGTAAAAAAGGTTCGCTGCATTTTTCATTGTGCAGCGAACCTTTTTTACTGTTTTTGCGTTTTGGCAGCCTTTCTCGCCATGGCCAGCACCTGTCTGAGTGCCTGCTCCTTTTCAACGCCGGCCAGCCGGAGCTTATGGGCAAAGGAGAGCAGCTCCCCATAGCCTTCTCCGGGGGTGATGCCAGCCTCCAGCAGATCGCGCCCCATCACATAGGGCTTCGCCATGTCCTCCCGGTATTCGGAGAGCGCCTGCCGTGAGCGCGCCTCTATCGGTTTGAAATCCGCTTCCGTGCAGCCGCCGCAGCCCAGATAGTCTGCCTTTGCCAGCAGCAGCAGATCCTCGGGACACACGCTCTCATCGAACAGCCGATTCCAGTTTTTCCGTGCCGAGCCCTGCTGCGCCATCTTGTTGGGGCGCATATGCTCCAATGTCTGATTCTTCACATACGCAAGGAGCGCCTTTTCCGAGGTAAGCCGACTCAGGAAGCTCTCCGCGAGAGCCTGTCCCGCCCGCTCGTGGTCATAGGCATGGTAATCGCCCTTGAGATAGGCCGTAGTGACCGCTTTGCCCAGATCGTGGCAGAGCGCGGAGAGCAGGAAGGGCAGCGGCTCCTTCGCCTGCTCCCGGAATGCCGCCGCCGTGTCCAGCACCGCCATTGTGTGCGTCCACACATCCCCCTCGGGGTGGAAGCGGGGCGACTGGGGCAGATCAATG
>JAGHSH010000071.1 GCA_018065965.1 Candidatus Apopatocola equi | reverse complement strand
CCCTCCATATTGGCGCGGAAGTACTTGTCCTCATAAAGACCGCCGGAGGTATAGCCCCGGTAGCCCGTGCGGATGATGGCAAAGTCAATGCCGTCCGCCGCCACCTTTTCCCAGTCGATGCCGTACTGATGCTCCGAGACGTCGATGCCCGTCAGGCAGCGGTAGCCCTCTCCGCTGTAGGTGATACGGCCCCGCGCATCGGCGGTGAAGAGCTCCCGGTCAAAGGGATAGTAGATGGACTTGCTGCTGAGCAGCGCGGGCTGCACTGCAGGCTTCGCTTCGGGCGTGGGCGCTGCGGTGGGCTCCGGCGCGGGCGCAGGAGTCAGGGCAGCGGGCGTACCCACGGCAGCGGCAGCGGCGGGAGAGGGCTTCGCGTCCCGTTCGATGCGCTGGGGAAAGACCAGCAGCACCACGAGCAGCAACGCCAGCACACCGACTGCGGGAGGAAGAAAGCGGCGGAGCTTTCTGCGCAGCCGGGCGCGTTTTTTTGCTTTTGTGGTGGGTTTCATATGTTTGTCCTCATGGTGAAGGCCCTTACTCCACGGCGATCATGTAGTAGTACACGGGCTGACCGCCGCTGAGGGCGCTCACATCCGTATCGGGCAGGGCGGCGGCGAGGGAAAGCTCCAGCTCCTCGCACTCCTCTTCCCGGGCATCCTCACCGGCGTAAATGGTCACCACGGCGGGGGCAAGACCGGCCAGAGTGCTGCGGATCTCGGCGGAGAGCGCCTCAAAGCTGTCGAAGGAGCCCAGCAGCGCACCGTCCAGCAGCGCCAGATACTCGCCGCTGTGAATGCTGTAGCCGTCAAACTCGCTGTCGCGGGCGGCGTAGGTCACCAGCAGGGTACGCACCGGCTCGGCCGTTTCCATGAGCGTGGCGCTGAGCGTTTCGGCGTCAGCCTCCTCGTCCCGGTAAGCCATGGCGGCAATGCCCTGCGGTACGGTGGTGGTGGGGATGACCACGACCTTCTTCTCCGTCAGGGGAATGACCTGCTGAGCGGCCATGATGATGTTCTTGTTGTTGGGCAGCACGAACACCGTGTCGGCGGGGGTCAGGTTGACCTCCCGGAGAATGTCCTCGGTGGAGGGGTTCATGGTCTGCCCGCCGGTAACGACCCGGTCTGTGCCCAGCGTCAGGAAAAGCTCCTTCAGCCCATCACCGGCACAGACGGCCACAAAGCCCACCGGCTTTTCGGAAGGAGCGAAGGGGGCGCGCACCTCCTCCGTCTCGGCGGCGCCGTTGGCAAGCTCCGTGTGCTGGTTGCGCATATTCTCGATCTTCACGGTCTGCAGCGCGCCGTAGCGCAGAGCCTCGGTGATCACATTGCCGGGCTCGTCCGTGTGGACGTGTACCTTGATGATGTCATCGTCCTCCACAAAGACCAGACTGTCGCCGATGGTCTGCAGGTAGGAGCGGAGCAGCAGGGGAGAGCGGGGCTCATCCCGGCTGACAATGAACTCGGTGCAGTAGGTGAAGCGGATCTCCTCATCCTCAATGGCGGTGAAGTCGGCCTCCTCCCGATGCTCGGAGACGGCGGGGAGGGTGAAGGTACCGTTCAGGCAATCGAGCATGGCCTCCAGAATGATCAGGTAGCCCTTGCCGCCGGCGTCCACGACCCCGGCCTTCTTCAGCACCGGGTTCTGCTCGGTGGTCTGCTCCAGAGCGATGCGTCCCTGGGCCAGAGCGCTCTCCAGCACGGCCTCGATGCTCCCGGCCTTTCTGGCCCCCTTGAGGGCGGCGTTGGCCGTCAGGCGGGAGACTGTTAGGATGGTGCCCTCTGCGG
>JAGHSH010000188.1 GCA_018065965.1 Candidatus Apopatocola equi | reverse complement strand
ACTGTCAGTATCGAGTTTTATGGGATACCTGAAAGGAAAGAGCAGCACAATGCTATACGAGCAATTCGGCGAGCTGAAATACAAGTACCGGAGCAGAGAATTCTGGTGCAAAGGGTACTATGTGGATACGGCAGGCAAGAACACGAGCCGAATTGCGGAGTACATCAAGAACCAACTGAAAGAGGATCAGATGGGCGAACAACTTACGATGAGTGAGGTTGGCCCGTTCACGGGCAGCAAGTAACAATCCCTGCGCAGTTGGCAGATCGTATTACGCGTTTGACGCGTCCGCGAGGAAAAGAGGGCTATGCCCGCATATGAAAAACCACCCGCTTTGCGGGTGGATGTTTATTGCGCTTATTTGCTTTTTTCCGTTGCCAGCGTCTGCAGGATCCGGTTGGCCTCGTTCTGCGCTCCGAAGGACTGCACGCAGCAGCGTACCTCTTTGCAGCTCTGCAGCACGTCCTTCGCCTCCTCAAGAGCTTCCTCAAGCGGATGGAAGGCCGGTACGGAGATCAGCCTGGCAGCAAGCGCCTTCGCTGCCGGATAGTCCAGATCGTTTTCCGGAAGAATGCCCGCAGCAAAGGGAATGCCTCTGCGCTGCAGCTCCCGGTATACCGGAATGCCGGAGCCGCCTCCGCCGATGACAAAGACCTGCGGTTCTCCGCAGACACGCTCCAGCTCCACGGTGCCGTAGGCGGACTGATAGCTGCCGTTGGTCATGCCGTATAGCTCATGGATATAGCTGTCGCGGAACACTTCCTCCGGCGTACCGAAAAGAGCGATGCGATCTCCCTTGACGCAAACGACACGGTCGGAGATCCGCTGGGCCAGATCCAGCTCATGGAGGGAGAGGATCACAGCCAGATTCTCCGTCTGCACCATTTCCTTGAGCAGGGTCAGCAGCTCCAGCTTGTGACGGATATCCAGAAAAGAGGTGGGCTCGTCCAGAACGATGATCTCCGGCTCCTGACACACGGCGCGGGCAAGGAGCACTCGCTGCCGCTGCCCGTCGCTGATTTCGCCGAAATCCCGGTCCCGGAGTTCCCAGGCGTGAACGCGCTCCATGGCACTGCGGACCACATCGCGGTCGTGCTCGCTGAGTATGCCCAGACGGCCGGTGTAGGGATAGCGGCCCGTGGCCACCACGTCCTCGCAGGTCATCAGCTCGGGGCGGATGCGATCGGTCATCAGAACAGACAGCCGGGTGGAGAGCTCCCGTTCACTGAGCTCCTCCAGGTTTTTCCCATCCAGCACCACAACGCCCGAGACGAGCTTCAGCTGACGGATCAGACTTTTGAGGATCGTAGATTTTCCCGCACCGTTGGGGCCGATGAGCGTCAGGATCTCGCCCCGTCGAACGGAGATGGAAATATCCCTGATGAGCGCTTCGCCCCGATATCCCACGCTGAGGGCTTCGGTGGAAAGATAACTTTGTTCCATGCCTTCTCCTTTACTGATTTTTCTGACGGCCCAGCATAACGGAAATCACCACCGGCGCTCCGAAAACGGCTGTCACGGAGCTGATGCTCAGTTCCGTGGGAGCGAAGCAGGTTCTCGCCAGCAGGTCACAGCCCAGACAGAACACGGCTCCGCCCAGAAAACAGGCGGGAATGATCACAATGGGCTTGGCCGTGGAGAAAAGGCTCTTCATCAGGTGCGGCACAGCCACGCCCACAAAGGAGATCGGCCCGGCGAAAGCCGTGACGCAGGCAGAGAGCACGCTGGAGAGAAGAATGAGCAGGAAGCGGAAGAGGCGGATGTTCACGCCCATGTTCTGGGCGTATACCTCTCCCAGCTGATAGGCGCTGATGGGCTTGGAGAGCAGAAAGGTAAAGAGCAGCACCGGCAGCACCACCAGCGCCATGATGCCCACCTGATCCCAGTAAAGGCCGGAAAAGCTGCCCAGCGACCAGTTGTGCAGGTTCACGATATTAGCATCACTGGCAAAGGTGACCACAAAATCGGTAATGGCGGAGCAGATATAGCCGATCATCACGCCGCTGACCACCAGCCCCGCGGTACGGGAGACCCGGCGGGAGAGGAGCATCACCACGCCCATGCTGAGCAGGGAGCCGACAAACGCCCCTGCGACCATGCCCATGGAGGAGAGGTGGAAGCCTCGGCTCAGACAAAGCACCATCAGCAGCGACACGATCACCTTCGCGCCCGAGGAGATGCCGAGCACGAAGGGGCCGGCAATGGGATTGCCGAAGAAGGTCTGCAGCAGAAAACCGGAAACGGACAGTGCACCGCCGAGCAGAAGTGCAGCCACCATGCGGGGGAAGCGAATCTTCTGAATGATCGCCGCGCCGCCGGGACGGAACAGCAGACTATCCAGAATCTCCCGGGGGCTGAAGTGAACACTGCCGATGGCAATGTTCAGTCCCATAAGGACGAAGAGAAGGATCACAAGCAGGGAAAAGGCAGCAGCGTAGTGTTTGCGCATATCGCATTCCTCCTTATGCCAGCGGGAAAAGATACCGCAGCGGCTGTGAATCGTTTTCGCTGAGTATAGTGTGGATATCCGTGATCAGACCGCCCAGCGACATGGTCTCCTGAAAGAGGTTCCGGGAAGTACACCAGACCTTCCCCTCCTTCACGGCCTTGAAATCCACCAGCATGGGACTCTCGCCGAGCAGCTCCTGCAGGGAGGAGAGCTGACCGTTGATGGTGCTGTTGTAAATCAGAATATCTGCGGACAGAGCCTCGTCATAAAAGGTTTCCATCTGCATATTC
>JAGHSH010000073.1 GCA_018065965.1 Candidatus Apopatocola equi | reverse complement strand
CGCACATTCTCCACAGGTGCGGGCAGCTGCGGAACGGTATACTCCAGCTCCCCGGCTGCATCCGCAAGAGCAAGGATGCCTTCGACATCCAGACTCTTCTCCGCCTGCTCAGACATACGGCGGAGCTTGCCCCGCAGATCCGTTACCTCCTGGGCGGTAATTAGGCCCAGATGGCGGCTCTCCAATGAGCAGTCCGACATTTTGGGCATATAACCCAGCGGGCGTACCGTGCCCTGAAAATGCTCCAGGATCAGCTCACGCAGGCGGGGATACAGCATGGGCGAGCAGCCGTTGAGGATCACGCCCTTCACGCCGCTGTCCGGGTACAGTCCTGCAAAGCCGGAGACTGTAGCCAGAACGGAATGGGCGGCGCCCGAGGCGTTCACCACCAGGATCACGGGCGTGGCCGTGACCTTTCCCAAGGCATAGGTGCTGGCCTCCGTGGTCATGCCGGAGCCGTCATAAAAACCCATAACGCCCTCGATTACGGAGAGTCTGCAGTCCTCACTGCCCCGCGCCAGCAGATAGCGCACCGTGTCCTCCTGCAGGAGAAACAGATCCAGATTCCGGGATCGGGCACCGATGATGCTGCTGTGGAACATGGGATCGATATAATCCGGGCCGCACTTGAAGGAAGCAATGCTCTCTCCCCGATCCGTCAGCGCCTGCAGCAGCGAACACACCACCGTGGTCTTGCCGCAGCCGCTGTTCGTGCCGGCAATAAGCACACGCGAGATCTTTTTCTTCATTTCACACCCCAAATAAAGAGGCCGCAACAGACAAAGCTGTTGCGGCCGATTTTCCGCATCAGAATTTCCCCCATGAAGCTCATGGGAGATAATGGCAAGCAGGTCTTCTGACTCACGCTTTTTAGGGTTCTTCCCATCGGCCGCTCAGTCTTCCCAGTTTCCCAGTGACTGACTTTCATCAAGAGCGGTCATAGCGTATACAGCGGCGGTTCCGTTCGGGACTCTCACCCGATTCTCTATTCTCTCCGGGCAACAATCGAGGGACATTGCCCGAAGCACTTGCCTATTTCATACCGTAATATCCGATATTCAAGATACATTAATTTATATCACAGGGGAAGTTAATTGTCAATGAAAAAACAGAGTTCCGGCAGAAAAGAAAGCAGGAACTTTAAGCGTTTTAAGTGGGAAAGCGGCAGCAGATAACGAACAGAATATATTCAGGTTTTCTGTAAAATAGTTCTTTGATTCACAAATTCATTGTTGTTATGAACAAGTTATTATTATGCTCAATCTCTCCCTTATGAAAGAATGTTTTCTATGCTATAAGTTCTGTTTTTTAAATAATAGGGAAAGCGGCAGGATTCAGAATGTCCTGCCGCTTTTTGCGTGATTCAGTTTTGCTTTTTACGGGTTTTCTGCTTACTGGCAGTTGATGCCGTAGTCCTGGCAGATGAGAGCAAACTCGTGGGAGTTTGCAAAGTCATTGAAGGCCTCTTCGCGAGTCATACCGGTGGAAAGTCTCCACACCCAGTAGGCGGCCTCATCGGTGCCGGGGGTGCGGCCCATCATGGCACGGTAGAGGTAATCAACAAAGACCTCATCGGTATAACCGTGGCTGATGAACTCCTCGGAGAAGAGGAACTCATGAGAGGCGCTTCTGGCCGTCTCGTCGCCGTGGATCAGGAAGTAGACCCACGCATCCAGCTCGTCCTGAGCGGGATCACGATCCAGCGTTACGTTGTAGAGCCGCTTGACGAAGCGGTCGTAGCCATCGGCGCTGGTGCAGCCATCCACAGTGCAGCGACCGCCGGCGCGGGTTCCCTTGCCGGTGAACTCGACAGTGCCGCCCGGTTCGATTCCGGCTTCCGTGCAGAAGTACTCAAATTCCTTGCTGGTGACGAAACTGTTGAAAACCTCTTCTCTCGTCATGCCCTGCTGGAGCTGCCACACCCAGTAGGCAGTTTCATCCTCGCCGGGCACGCGGCCCATAAAGGTCTTATACAGAGCTTCGACATAGTGACGGTCACAGTAGTACTTCATGTGGAATTCATCAGCAAAGATGAACTTGCTGGCCACTTCGGAACCGGTCATGCCCTTCTCGATGATTTCCCACATATAGTAGGCAATCTCATCTTCGCCGGGGTTGTCACGGCCGAGGCAGACAGAATAGAAGCGAAGGACAAAGTCCTCGATCGGCCCATGCACTCTGATCCGTGCAATGGGTTCAGTCTTGGTTTCCTTGCAGCGCTCGCAGGTGTAAGTCTTTTCACCATCCTCAAAGTAAGTTGCAGGCTTGGTGATCTCGCCGTCGTTCCACTTGTGACCCAGAGCCTCACCGCTGGTGAAGGTCTCAGTCTCGCTTGCCTTGCCGCACTCGCAGCTCTTGTAGTACACAGCTGCCGCTGTGCAGGTGGCTGCGCTCTTGAGGTACTGCTCGCTCGCAACTTCCTTGTCGAAGGTGTGCGCCGTCAGCTTCGCAACGGGCTCGGTCTTGGTCTCCTCGCAGCGTTCGCAGGTGTAGGTCTTCACGCCCTCGGTCATGTGGGTAGCGGGCGTGGTGATCTCGCCGTCGTTCCACTTGTGACCCAGAGCCTCACCGGAGGTAAAGGTCTCAGTGCCAACCTCGCCGCACTCGCAGCTCTTGAAGTACACAGCCGCCGCAGTG
>JAGHSH010000221.1 GCA_018065965.1 Candidatus Apopatocola equi | reverse complement strand
CATTGCCACCGTGCTCTGTCTGGAGCCGGACACGCTGCTCATGGATGAGCCCACGGCGGCGCTGGATCCCTTCAACCGCCGTCAGGTCATCAACACCGTCACTTCTCTGCCCAACACGAAGCTTATCACCTCCCACGATCTGGACATGATCTACGATACCTGCCAGCGGGTACTGCTGCTCTCCGACGGCGTGCTGGTCGCCGACGGAGGGCGGGACGAGATCCTCCGCGACAGAGCGCTGCTGGAGGCTAACCGTCTGGAGCTGCCCCTGCGCTTTTCGTGACATCCCGTTCCCCACTGCACACTGCAGCATAACTGCTCACCGGCGTCAGCAGAAATCCTCCGGGGATGTATAGACAACAGAGGAAAGCTCCGGGGCACTATCTGAAAGTTTCCGACCGCGGCATTTCGCCGCGGCCGTTTTATTTTCTTTCTTACGCCGTCGGCGGCGCATTCTTTCTGTCTTTCACGAAAAAGACAGGAAAGAATGGGGGGCTGAATGCCGGTCGCGGCGGGAAACACCTCTGTTTTGTTGCGCCCGACGGGAAAATATGGTATAAAATACGGGAATGCGCAGAAAAGGGGGGAGCTTGCCATGGATGCCGCAAAACGCATGATCATCGCCAAGGGCAAAAATATCACCGCCCGTGTGAGCAGCTGCGAGTACAACCGCCGGACGGGAAAATGGGACGTGATTTTCACCAACGGCTCCGTTTATTCCTACCGCCCGGAGCACCTTCTCGTGCTGACGGAGCCGAGGAGCATCGAGCCGGGCAGCGTGGCTGTGAGCTACCGGGGCAAAGCGCTGTGGGGGATGGAGTCTGTGTCGGTTTTCTCCCATGAGGGGCAGGAATACTGGCATATCCGCTTCACCGGCGGCCGGGAGCTGAGCTGCTCCGGCGGGGAGCTGGAGGTCGAAAGCTCCGTGCTCTCACAGGAAAAAGCGGCGAAGGTCTTTGACTATCTGCGTGCGGTGGCGGACGCCGTCAGCATCCGGACGGAGGACGGTACGCCCATCCTGACAAAGCAGTATGACCGCATCGGCCTGATCGGGGAGCGGAGCGCCGCGTCCTTTTATCTGGACCCCGACAGCTACGTCCCCGGCGGCGGTGCGGACGCCTCTGTCCCCATTTTCCCCTTTGGCTGCAACGAGAGCCAGTACCGGGCAGTTACCAATGCGCTCCGTGACCGGCTCAGCGTCATTCAGGGGCCTCCGGGCACCGGCAAGACCCAGACCATTCTGAACATCCTTGCCAATCTGGTGCTGCAGGGCAGGAGCGTGCAGGTGGTCAGCAGCAACAACTCCGCCGTGGAAAACGTGCTGGAAAAGCTCGCCTCTCCCCGCTACGGTCTGGACTTTCTGGCGGCCCGACTGGGAAGAGAGGAAAACCGCGAGGCATTTCTCAGCGCCCAGAGCGGCACATACCCGGACTTTTCCGCCTGGCTCTGCCCGGAATGCGAGAAGCCGGAGTTTACCGAGGAGATCAGAACTCTCTCCGGGGAGCTGCTGAGACTCTTCAAAATGAAAAACGAGCTTGCCCGGCTCCGAGCGGAGCTGGAGGAGCTTTCTCTGGAACGGCGGCACTATGCCCTCAGCCCTGCCGATACAGCGGAGAAGCCCGTGCTTGGCCGCAAACCGCTCTCCTCCGCACAGCTCTCGGAGCTGCGGCAGGAATATGAAGACATTCAGAACGGCGGGAGACGGGCGGGACTGTTCTACCGGCTCCTTCGCCGCTTCACCCACGGCGTGAGGATGAGCGAGCTGCTTCGGGCAGATTCCGCTGCCGTGCTTTCGGCCTTCCGCACGCAGTTCTACGCCGTTCGCACCGATGAGCTCACCGGGCAGATCCGCAGCATGGAGCGGGAGCTGGAGGCAAGCTCCGCCGACACCCTCGCCGAGCAGCTGACGGAGCTCTCACTCAAACGCTTCCGTCATGCGCTGGCCGTGCGCTACGGCGGCGGGGAGCGGCGGGTATTCGGACGGGATGAGCTGTGGCGGGAGCCGCAGGCCTTTCTCAAAGAGTATCCCATTGTCCTCAGCACCACCTATATGGCCCGGGGCAGCCTGGGCCGAAACGGAAAGTTCGACTATGTGATCATGGACGAGGCTTCGCAGGTGGACGTCGCCACCGGCCTGCTGGCACTCTCCTCCGCGTCCTGCGCCGTGGTGGTGGGCGATACGAAGCAGCTGCCCAATGTGGTCACCGGCGCGGATGCAGTGCGGCTGCGGGAGGTGTTTGCCCGCTCCGGCATCCGACCGGCCTACGATTATGCCGCCCACAGCTTCCTCAGCTCCCTCTGCGAGCTGCTGGGCGGGCAGCTTGCGCAGGTCACGCTCCGGGAGCACTACCGCTGCGCCCCGGAGATCATCGATTTCTGCAACCGGAGGTTCTACAACGGGGAGCTGATCGTCATGACGCCCCCCGGGGAGGGAAATGCGCTGAAGCTGGTGACCACCGTGCCGGGGAACCATGAGCGGGAGCACATGAACCAGCGGCAGATCGATGTGATCCGCACGGAGGTGCTGCCGGAGCTGCACTGCCCCGACAGCGAGATCGGCGTCATTGCCCCCTACAACCGGCAGGTGGAACGGCTCCGGAGCGAGCTTGGCAGACCGGAGATCGATGTGGCGACCGTCCATAAATTTCAGGGGCGGGAAAAGGATGTGATGATCCTCTCCACCGTGGATGACCGGGTGACCCCCTTCTCCGATGACGGAAATCTGCTGAATGTGGCGGTGTCCCGGGCGAAGAAGCAGCTGATCGTCGTTGCCTCTGATGCGCCCCAGCCCC
>JAGHSH010000184.1 GCA_018065965.1 Candidatus Apopatocola equi | reverse complement strand
AGGTCATGCCGAACCAGCGATCCCTGCTCTCCAGCGCCCGGACGCGGAGTGTGCCCTGCCGGAGCCGGTCGCCCACATACACGGGCAGCAGGCACTCGGCGCTGACATCGTCCGGAGGCAGGGCGCGGAGGAAGCTGCGGAAATAGGCCTCCATATCCTCGAGAACCCCTCTGCCGAAGCCCCAGAGGTTCATGGACACGGGGGTGTCTCCGGGGATCTCCCGCTCTCCGGCCATGATGCGGCCGTTTTCGGACGGGGCAATGCCGCGCAGCTCTTCGATCTCGCAGAGCTGTTCACCCTCCAGACGGCAGACGCCCCGGGAAACGCTGCCATAGGGGGAAACGGTGTTTCTCATGCGGTAGGCGACCATGCAGCCCTCTCCGCTGTTCTGCAGTCCGTCCAGAGCGCCGCGCAGGGAGGCGATAGCGTTCCGGCCGTAATAGTCATCGGCGTTGAGCACGGCAAAGGGGCCGTTGAGACAGGGGGCGGCGCACAGCAGGGCATGGACGGTGCCGAAGGGCCTGCTGCGATCGTCGGGCAGCCGGTAGAAATCGGGCAGAGAGGAGAAGTCCTGCACGGCGTAGCAGAGGGGCGTATGCTTCTCCAGCTTCCGGCCCACGCGCTCCCGGAAATCATCTACGATGTCGGGGCGGAGTACGGCCACGATGCGGTCAAAGCCTGCCCGGATAGCATCGTAAACGGCATATTCCAGCAGAATCTCCCCATGGGGACCCACCCCCTCCATCTGCTTGATCCCGCCGTAGCGGGAACCCAGACCGGCGGCCATGATGACAAAAGAAGCGGACAATTTCTTCCCTCCCTCCGTACCTTTTCCCGGCAGTATAGCACGACAGCGTCGGAAAGGCAAGCGAAACTGCTCTTGACGGAACGGAAAGAAAGGTTTATTATGGTGAATAAATAACGGCAGAGGGGGGAAATGCATGAAAAAACGTTTCTTTGTTCTTCTGCTGCTCTGCCTGCTTCTTTCCGGCTGTTCTCACCGTCACAGCTGGCAGGAGGCAAGCTGTACCGCGCCCCGCTGCTGCACCGCCTGCGGCGAGACGGAGGGCGAGCCCCTCGGCCATGAGTGGCAGGAGACCGACTGTACGGAGGCGAAGCGCTGTCTGCGCTGCGGCGAGACGGAGGGCGAGCCTTTGGGTCATGCCTTCACGGAGCCGAACTATCAGGATGCATCGGTCTGCGCGCGCTGCGGTGCAGCCGGGGAGAGCGTCCTGACGCCTGCCTTTGAGCGCTTCGGCCTGCGCTGCACGGCCGGGAGCGGCGTGAGCTGCGAGTATGTTACCTGCACCAGAGAGGACAGCGGCGTGAGCGTCCGCGGGCAGGTGACCTTCACGGAGCTGCCGGCTGAGGACAAGCCCGTGAATCTGGAGGAGCTGGAGGGCTACGAGTGGCGCTGCGTGGGCATTTCCATGTCCTTCGGCGGCCGGGACGCCCTGCTCAAGGGCGTGCGCTGGAGCTGCGTGGACGAGGATTACTACGACATTGAGCTTCACGACGCCAGCTGCTTTGCACTGGACGGCGGCAGCGACGGCTTTACGGTGAATTTCCACGGGGTCGATTACCCCGACTGCGTCCGCAGCTATGAGTACGACAACGGTCATTGGGACGCGAACGTATACTATGTGGAATGTGTGGAGTGGTTCCGCATCCCCGTCGGCTATGACGGCGTGGTGGTCGGCGTCCGGGACGCGGCCGTGCCCTGGGTCGAGGGCGGGCACATTTACGATGCGGCCAATGAAAATGCGGTGTTTTTCCGGCTGCAGTAAGCGGCTTTCTGAAAGGAGCATATTTTGAGCAGAATTTTTCTCGGATACTGGAACGTTTCGGTCATCCTGACCTATCTGGAGCTGATTTCCGCCTTCACGGGCATTACCCTTGCCGCCGACGGACAGCCGGGGAGGGCGATCCTCTGTCTGGCGATCTGCGGCGTGTGCGATATGTTCGACGGGAAGATCGCCCGGGCCATCGAGCGCAGCGAGGACGCCTGTGTGTTCGGCATTCAGATCGACTCCCTCTGCGATCTGGTGAGCTTCGGCGTGCTGCCGGCGCTGATCGTCTGCTCCTTCGGCATTACGGGCGCTCTGCGGGCGATTCCCGCCTGCTATGCCCTCTGCGCGCTGATCCGGCTGGCCTATTTCAACGTGAGCGAGCAGAAGCGCAGACTGGAGACCACGGAAAACAGAAAAGTCTTTGAGGGTCTGCCTGTGACCACGGCTGCGTTGGTTTTCCCTCTGATCTATCTGCTGAGCCGGGGGAATGAAAGACTCATGACGGAGCTCATGGGCGCCGTCATGGCCCTGATGGCCGTGCTGTTTATTTCCAGAATCCGCGTGAAGAAACCTCAGATATGAAAGGATCCGGGATAAGGAGAGAGTAAAAATGGCTTATAAGATCATTGACATCAAGGAGAGCGTCTTTGAGGATAACGACAGAGACGCGGCTCTGCTGCGCGCAGAGCTGAAGGAAAAGGGCGTTTTTCTGCTGAACATCATGTCCTCTCCCGGCAGCGGCAAGACCACCACGCTGGTCTCCACGCTGAATCGGCTGCGCGGGGAGATGAGCATCGCCGTTATGGAGGCCGACATCGACTCCGATGTGGACGCCGCCACCGTGGAGGCGGCAGGCGCCAAGGCCATCCAGCTGCATACCGGCGGTATGTGCCATCTGGATGCGGACATGACCCGTCAGGGCATCCGGGCGCTGGGCACCGAGGGCGTGGAGCTGGCCGTGCTGGAGAACATCGGCAATCTGGTCTGCCCCGCCGAGTTCGATACCGGCGCGGTGAAGAACTGCGTGATCCTCTCCGTTCCCGAGGGGGATGACAAGCCCCTCAAGTACCCCCTGATGTTCACCGTGGCCGATGTGCTGCTTGTGAACAAGATCGATGTGATGCCCTATTTCGATTTCGATCTCAGCAAGCTGGAGGAGCGGGCCCGCAAGCTCAATCCCAAGGTGGAGATCATCCCAATCTCCGCCAAGACCGGTGAGGGAGTCGACCGCTGGTGCGACTGGCTCCGCCGCGAGGTCAAAGCCTGGAGAGAAAACTGAAAGCAAACACGCCTCCGCAGACTGGGAAAGCAGTCCGCGAAGGCGTGTTTTTTATCAGTCGCAGCAGAGTGCCGCGGTGATGAAAAAAGAAAAAACAGTACGCTGCCGGGTGAAACCTTTGCAGCGTACTGTTTTATATCTCGATCTGATGCAGAAAGGGCTTCATCCGATTGCCCATGCAGTGGCAGAGCAGGCCGCGGTAGTCCGCATAGCGGATGCTCCCGTTGGCGCAGAGCAGCTCATATTCCACCTGAAAGAGCCACACGAACGCGCCGCTGCTCTCCATGCCGTTGCGCAGGTAGAAGGCACGGCGGCGCAGGCGCTGTTCGTTGTCCTCCGCGCTCTCGTCCGTGCGCTCGATCTCCACGATGAAGGGCAGATCGGCAAATTGCTCCAGCAGCGCTCGGAGCGCCATGCCCCCGATGCCCCGGTCCCGCTTTTCGGGAGGAATGGCGAAATAGTCCAGCAGTCTGGCCTTGCCGTCGCTCATGAGGATGGCCAGCCCCGCAAACGCCCCGTCGGCGCAGATGGCAAGGATCCTCATCTTTCCCTCGGCGCAGGTGCGCTCCAGCGAGGAGACGGGCTTGCGCTCCATGCGGGGGAAGCTGGCTTCGTAAAGCCGGAGAAGCTCTTCCCGATACTGCTCGCCCCCGGCGTGGATATCCAGAAATTTCAGCTCCATACTTGCTTCCTTCCTTTCAACTCCGGGTATTGTAGCACAGCGTCAGAAGTCTGGCAAGGGCATCTTTTGTCACAGATTGACAAGCATTTACCGTCCCCTTGCAAAAGCACTCCCAATATGTTACATTCTACACGCTTGGAATACGCCTTTCCGAACTTTTTTCATTCCGATATATAGAAACCGGGAGGTAGATACAGCGTGAAATTTCAATGGAAAAACGCGGTCGTTCTCACTGTTGTCTGTGCCCTTGTGGGCGCTGTTGTGGCGCTGAGCTACGCCAAAACCGCTCCCCTCATCGAGCGGCACGCCGCCGAGGCCGCCGAGAGCGCCCGGCGGGGTCTGTTCCCTGAGGCTGAATGCTTTGAGGAGCTGGACGCGGACGCAGCCTTCCCGCTGGAGAGCTGCTGCGCCGTGCTGCAGGGCGGCAGGCTCATCGGTTACACCGGGCAGCTCACCGTCAACGGCTCTCAGGGGAAGATCGAGATCATCGCCGGCATGGACACCCGGAGGCAGATCGTGGGCGTCAGCGTAGGCGGCTCAAACTTTTCCGAGACTCCCGGCATGGGCGCAAAGGTGCGGGAGAGCGCCTTTACCGACCAATTC
>JAGHSH010000128.1 GCA_018065965.1 Candidatus Apopatocola equi | reverse complement strand
GTGTTGACCTGGTCGACCTGCTCCTCACCGGAGGAGGCGGCCATGTAGACGGCCTTGTACTGGCCGGCAGCGGTGATCTCGGCGCACTTGGCATCGGCGTAAGCGCCGGCCTGAGCAGTCCAGCCGTGGTCGGGAGTGGGGCCCATGACATACAGGGTACCGGCGGTCTCGGCGGGAGCCTCGGCAGCGCTTTCCTCAGCAGCGGGCTCCTCGGTCTTGGTCTCTTCCTTGGTGCCGCCGCAGGCGCACAGGGAGAGGACCATCACGAGAGCAAGAAGCATTGCGATGAACTTCTTCATTGTTTGGTATTCCTCCAAAAAATTTGTTTTATATTATCCGCCGAAGCGGGTAATAACGGTTTTGTCCGCGCCCTCAGGGCTGCACGGGCTTCTGCACCTCGGCAGAGCGCAGGCAGGCGAACACGGCCTTCATGGAGCGGAGGATGTCCTCTGCGTCCAGAATGCTGGGGCGATCCTCCAGAATGGCGTCCACAAATTCGTCGATCACACCGGAGGAGCTCATCTGCTCATCGTCGTTGGTCTGCATCCGGTCAAGGGCGTAGCGCTCCGTGCTGCCGTCGGCATTGACGATCTGCAGGGAATATTCGGGGTCGGCATAGAGCTTCATAATGCCCTTCTCGCAATAGAGAACGGTGGCATTGCACTCCTCGCCGTAGTAGGTCCAGCTGGTGGTCACGGTGCCCACGGTGCCGTTTGCGAACTGCAGCACCTCCACGGAGTTGTCGTCCACCTCGATGGGGCTGCCGTCGGGGAGCTTCTTGTCCAGCACGGACATGGTGGAAAACACGCTCGTGATCTCACTGCCCACCAGGTAGCGCACCAGATCGAGCTTATGGATGCCCAGGTCGGCCATGGAGCCGAAGGAGGCGTCCGCCTTGCGGAAGAACCAGGTGTGGTTGCCCTGATCTGCCGACCACATCTCGGGACCCTTGTGGCCGAAGGTGGACTGGAAGGTGAGCACGCGGCCCATGCGGCCCTCGCTCAGCAGCTCCTTGGCGCGTTTGTGGGCGGGAGAAAGACGCTGGTTGTGGCCGATCATCAGGCGCTTGCCGTTCTTTTTCGCAGCGGCGACCATAGCCTCGCATTCCTGCTCGGAAACGGCCATGGGCTTCTCGCAGAGGACATGCTTCCCGGCATTCAGCGCAGCGATCGTGATCTCCGCGTGGGCGGCGTTTGCCACACAGACGGAAACCGCGTCAATGGACGCATCGGCAAGCATTTCCTCCACGCTGGCATAGATCCTGCCTCCGTAGAGACCCACGAGATTTTCAGCGCGTTCCGTCATGCGGTCATAGAAGCCGCCGATCTCCACGCCGTCCTTGTGAAAATACTCATAGCCGTGACGCTGCTTTGCAATGGAGCCGCAGCCGATAATGCCGACCTTCATGAAAACACTCTCCCGTTTCTTTTCTTCCGATGCGTGCGGTGACTGTCCGCCGCTCGAGCACTTTACTATATCCCTTTTCAGCCGCGAAAGTCAACAGAAGTTCCGATGATTTATCTAAAATCTGCTTTGTGCATATTTTTCCAAAGGGATTTTGTACGCAATACACAATACAGTCTCGGAATCGGCAGCAGAGATATAACACCCTGATGAATAACCGGTCAGACGCTCATAAATCACACCGTCAGGCAGTTTCAAAGCAGCGGTTTAGCCTTGACAAATCCGTAAAAGGCCGTTACCATAGCCTTAAAAGGGCGCAGACCCGGAATGTCGGAGGATAAACGCATGAAGCTTGGTCTTGTTACCGCAATTTTGGAGCAGTACGATTATGAAAAAATGATGGACACGCTCTCTGCCATGGGCTTTACCTGCGCGGAGGTGGCCTGCTGGCCCGCCGGCAAGGCCGAGCGCCGCTACGCCGGTGTGAGCCACATCGATGTGGAGCGTGTGCTGGAGGACGGCGCTTACGCCGCCCACCTTCTGGACTATGCCGCGAAGAGCGGCGTGGAGATCTCCTCTCTGGCCTTCTATCCCAACACCATGGACGGCGATCTCGAGAAGCGCACCCACAACGTGGAGCACCTGAAGAACGTGATCCGCGCCAGCGCCCGGCTGGGCGTGAACATGGTCACCACCTTCATCGGCCGCGATCAGACCAGGACCGTGGAGGAGAATCTGGAGCTGGTAAAGGAGATCTGGCCCCCCATCATCGCGCTGGCGGAGGAGCTGGGCGTGAAGATCGCCATCGAGAACTGCCCCATGCTCTTCACCCGTGACCAGTGGCCAGGCGGACAGAATCTCATGACTACCCCCGACCGCTGGCAGCAGGTCTTTGCAATTCTCCCCAGCGATGCGCTGGGCATCAACTATGACCCCAGTCACTTTGTCTGGCAGATGGCCGATTACATTGCTCCCCTCTATGAGTTCAGGGACAAGGTCTTCCATGTCCACTTCAAGGACATCAAGCTCTATCCCGAAAAGCTCGCGCGTGTGGGTACCATGGCCTATCCGCTGGACTACATGAGCCCCAAGCTGCCCGGTCTGGGCGACGTAGACTGGGGCCGGTTCGTCTCCGCCCTTACGGATATCCGCTACAAGGGCTTCGCCTGCATCGAGGTGGAGGACAAGGCCTTCGAGAGCTGCGAGGAGGATGTGCTCAAATCTCTGCAGCTCAGCAAGCACTATCCGGAAAACTTCGTTATCTGATCTCTGCGTCCCCCGCGGTGTTGGGGAACAGATGAAATAAACAAGGGTTCGCTGCAATCATTCGTTTTGCAGCGAACCCTTTTCAGTTTTCAGGGGGAAGCGGCGCGAGCCTCAGCCCTCCTGCAGAGCCTTTTCCACCTGCGAGAGCTGCTCGGGGGTATTCACGCCGATGATCTCCAGCCCCAGATGGCGGCAGCCCACGCCCACCTTTCTGCCCTGCTCCATGAGGATGGCAGGCACCTCGGTCAGGTAGTACTCGCCCTGAGCATTTTCGTTGCGCACATGGGTGAGCGCCTCCCGGAGGGCGGCGGCGTCAAAGGCATAGGTAGCGGTGTTCAGCTCCCGGATCTCAGCCTGCTCGGGGGTGCAGTCTTTGTCCTCCACCACGGTGAGGAAGGCGCCGTTCTCATCCCGGAGGATGCGGCCGTAGCCCTTGGAGGGGATGTCGGCAGTGCCGGTAAGCACGGTGCAGGCGTTGTTTGCGGTGCGGTGCTCGGCCAGCAGCGCCTCATAGGTCTCCTGCCGGAGCAGGGGCATATCTCCGGCGCAGACCAGCACATCGCCCTCAAAATCGCCCAGCTCGCGCAGACCGCACATGGCGGCATGGCCGGTGCCCAGCTGCTCCGCCTGCTCCGCCCAGTGGTATTCCGGGAAGGCGGCAAGCACCTGCTCCTTCTTGTAGCCCAGCACCAGCATCACATCCTCCTGAGGAATGAAGCGCAGGGCGTTGAGCACATGGCGCAGCAGAGGCTCTCCGGCAGCCAGGCGCATGACCTTGGGGGCGTCCACGCCCTCCTGCTGGAGCCGCTTGCCCTTGCCGGCGGCAAGAATGATAGCCTTGATCGGTTTATTCATAGGTTTTTTGACCTTTCTGTTAGGATTAACAGCATTGTAACATGGCTTCCCGGCCTTGGCAAGGCGCAGCGAAAAAACAAAAAAACTTTTTCGAAACCTATTGACAAAAATTTGTCCCGGTGCTATTATTACCAGGCTGACACGCGCGAGTGGTGGAATTTGTAGACTCGCTAGATTCAGGTTCTAGTGTCCACTCCGGACGTGGGGGTTCGAGTCCCCCCTCGCGCGCCATCGTAAAAGCCTTGAAACTTCAACGGTTTCAAGGCTTTTTTGTTTGCGGTGACGCGGAGTTGCAGCTCTCTCTGGCGCTGATTTCGTCCCATTTGTAACACCGTTTGTAACAGGCTGTCCGAATTCCTTGGCATTTTCCGGGAACGGAAAGGTCAGCACAGCTATGGCAACCATCACCCTCTACAAGAAAAACGGCAAAAATTATTCCTATCACTTTCGTACCTGCGTCGCCAGGGACGATGCCGGGAAGCAGATTGTTCGCAGTACCTCATGGAAAATTCCCGACGGTATGTCCCCGTCCAAAGCGGAACGTGCAGCAAAAGCCGCAGCGGGTCAGTGGGAGAAGACGATGCGCCGGGAGTATGAGGAGTCCCTGCTGAATCACGGTCCCGCTCCCACCGAATTAGCATCCCTGTCTACCCGTCCCACAGAGTTTGCCGCCTTTACGGAGCAGATTTGGTTTCCCGACTGCGTTGAAGACGGCAGCCGCAAGCCCTCCACCGTAGAGTTCTACCGCTCCGTCACGCGGATCGTGGTCGAGTACTTCCGTGGGCATGACATTGCAGATCTCACCATAACCGATCTGAAGGCCTTCTTCACCTACCTGCGCACCGAGTACCGCAGTCCGCAAGGGAAGCCCATAGGGGACGTGACGATCCGCCACTGCTATTGCGTGTTAGTACAGGTCTTTCAGTATGCCATGGAGCTGGAGTTGATTATCAAGAACCCTATGAGCAAAATCAGCTGCCCCAAGCTCACACGAAAAAAAGTCAATGCACTCTCACAGGAGGATGCTTCCCGTTTCATTTCTCTTCTCCCTGCTTTGGAGCTTGAGTTTCGCTGCATGCTCTACCTGATGATCACCACCGGCGTCCGGCGGGGAGAGCTGCTCGGGCTGCAGTGGCGGGACATTCATTTCGATACGCTGGTGATTGAGGTGCGCCGGAGTGTGATGAAAACTAAGGCACACGGGATAGAAGTCAGCACACCCAAGACCGCCAACAGCATCCGCGAAGTCCCGCTCATGCCCTTCGTAGCGGAGGAACTGAAGCAGCTTCGGAGCGCCGCAGCCGATGATCACCTTCTCTTCCCTGCCGATGATGCCGGTCTACTTCCCCGCGATCCCGGTGCCGTGACCCACAGAGTGAAGCGCTTCATGGAGACCCACGGTCTGCCGGATATGTCCCCCCACGATCTCCGTCACACTTGTGCCACTCTGCTCCTCAGTAGCGGTGCGGATATCAAGAGCGTGCAGGAGATCCTCGGTCACACAGATGCCAGCACCACTTTGAACTTCTATGTTTCCACGGATATGACACGGATGAAGAGCGCAGCCAACGGTCTTGCTGCCGCCCTGAACCTGTGAGATAATGCAGAAAGGCCCCCACAGCCTTCATGGTCGTGGGGGTCCGGTTTTTTATCGCACTTCTTCTGCCTGCTCAATCATCAGGAGCAGCTCAGCGTCAGAATATTGGGACATGTCTATTCGTTTCAGTTCTTCGGCTGTGAGCTCATACAGCGGTGCAACGGATACGCCTGTAACAGGCTTTTCGCCCAACGTGTCCCGCACAAAGCGGCAGGCCTCAATATCTCCTCTCTGGGCACGTTTCACCGCGGCAAAGCAGATTGCTGCCTCCTGCGTTGCAGGCAGTCCACAAGCCTCCAGAAGCTCTTTCAGCTCCGGTTCAGTGACCTCTGCCGTCATAAGGTTGGAGAGGACATCCCGCATGGCTTTGCGGCGACGGCGTGATTCACCGGATGCCAAACCGCCCTTACGGCCGTTTTCACGGGCTTCCTCCGGGCTTAAAGGGTTGCGGTACTGACGAAGATTGGCAGTGTTGTCAGATGGCATAGGTCTCCTCCTTCATAATAACAGCGGATCAGAAATCATATCGCCGAAATCCAACGCGGCAGAAGACGGTCCTCCGCCCAGTCGATCTCCGTCGCTTAACTTCTGAAGGCTGTTCAAGCCACAGGCGATACCGCGGTTCCCGTTTACATTAAAAGCATAGAAGCTGATGCTGGCACGACCGTAGCATCCGGAATAGACGTCTTCCTGATTCATAATGGGGCGGCATTCAGAATCTACAACTTGGGGTCTGATGGTGTTGTTAGCGTTTAGGAAGAAGCAATTAGCATAGGGCAGTTCTCCCGGGTGCTCCACATCGCCGTCACGAAGAGGCGTCTTGATGGTTTCCAAAGGAGGAACGCTTTTGCTATTCCCTTGTAGTTTAGCTTTCCCGGCGGTATAGGCAAATCTGATTGCCTCACGAATAGCATCCACCGTTGCCTGATCCTCCTTGGGGATCAACAGGCAGACGGAGTATTTCGGCTTGGAGCCGTTGATGCTCTGCGGCTCTAGCACATGAACATAAGACCACCGGGTTCTCTCGCCGGTGACAACTTTGGTTGCAATCATTTGATAACTCCTTTTTTATAAAAAATACTTGACATACCACACCGCAGCACATGGCGGCGTTGTTTTAAACTATATTTCGAAACATACGGTTACCGGAACTAGGGTCACGTTTGCACTCGACCCACGGCCACATTGGTGAACACAATGAAGGGAAATTGCAAATTCTTTTCAGAAAAAAAGAGTACTTTTTTTGGACAGTACTTCAGAATAAGGATTTCCCTCACCGCGTTCACACCCCCTTAATTCCACCTGCCGTAATACCGTTGGAAGATTTCCTCTGTGGGCGTCAGCTCCCGGTAGTAATTTCCGCCCCGTCGGTGCTCCACGACTTCCTTCTCGTCACATAGCAACCAGTCTGCCACGGCGCTCTTGAACTCCCGGTCAGTCTTTGCGAATCCATTGGCATTATCGTTACACCAGGCGCGGTAAAGCCTATATACGATACCGCTGGTGCAGGTCTCTTTATGCTGCTGCTCACCGATTGCCTCCATGCACTCGGAAATAAAGGTCAGCGCAGAGTTGTTGACCCGGCTGTATTCCCACCGCTCTTTTGCCACGCACTTCGGCTCGTCAAAGGCGTAGCCGTTCCTCATGACCTTTTGCAGTGCCTCTACCGCACGATAGAAGATTCCGTCACGCTCAGCATAGAGTTTGTCAAGGAGAGCTTTATCCTGCATCGCCGCGGGGATCACATTCTCGCAGCGCAGGGGGATAATTCTGTCGTAAACCCAGTCTCCGTTGTCACCGCCGAAGCGTGGCAGCTCATTCATGGCAAAAAGAATCAGGCCCACGTACACGAAGAAAAAGCTTTGAACGCCCTTGAATTCAGCAAATATTGAGTCCCCGCCCGTCATCTGCTTGAAAACACGGAGCTCCCGCAGGCTTGCATAGCCCAGATCTGCACTCCCCACCAGCCGCTTTCCGTAGGCGTTGGCGGTGCCAAAGCGCGCCTCCAGTGTGCTCAGATCGATGCTGGCGAAGTTTTCCGGGCCCAGAAGCCGCTCCAGAAGCCGCTTGAATTGACTTTTGCCGGTATTGCCGGGGCCAACCAGAAAGAGCGCCTTTTTCATTCTGTAGCCCTTCACGTTGGAGAGCGCCACGCCCATGAACTCTTTGAGGAAATCGATCACTTCGTTATTTCCCCCGGAAAGCTGCTGTAGATAGCTGTCGAAGACCGGCGTGTCTCCTGCCTCTCCCGTCCAGCGAACCGGAATCCGGATCGTGGAAAGGACCTCCGGGGTGTGGGGCAGCAACTCCGTACTCTCCCCGGTGACTTTGAGTAAACCGTTTTCGATGTTGATCAGACTTTCGTCCTCGTTCAGCTCATCCTGCTGGTGGTAGTCCATGTCGGTCAGCAAAATCTGGTAGACTTCGTTGATGACGGGCATGGACACCAGCCTCTCGTCGTAGGCTTCAATCATAGCCCGGATCTCGCCTTTGAGCATTTCTGGGGCATAAAGCTGGTAGTAGCCGTCACGGTAGACATAGGTCAGGATTCCCTGTGTGGCGTTGTCTCGCACCAGGATGTAGGTCAGGTTCTCCCGGACATACCGTGCCAGCAGAGGTTTACTGATGGACTCGTGGCCCTTACGATCGCGAATCACGAAATAGGGTACTTCTTCCGGCGGTGTGTAGAACTGCCCCCTCTGCCCTTCAATGGCCTTGCGGATAGTATCCCGGCGGTAGTCCTCCCGCTCCCACTTGGCCCTGTATAAGGCGGATTCGCGGAATACAGCGTCGATAAGTGCCGGGTCATCCCCCGTGCGAAATGCAATCATGGAGCAGAGCGCCAGATCAGCCCTCGACTGATCGCCGCCATAATCAGTTAGGTCGCCGTCGTAAAACAGCCGACGGAACTTCTCGCCGTTTGCCTGTCTGCACAGGGCATCAATTACTTCCGCAGCATCCAGATCTCTCAGCCCTTCGACTTCCTCCTCTGTGAGCGGGGTCTGCCAAGGCTGTCCCTCGTCCCGCTTCAGATCACGCTCCAGCGTTTCCAGCACGGCATCGGTGCAGTCTTGGAGCGGAATATCCATCAACGCATTTCCCGTAAAAGCAGCATAGCGGTTGGTGATTCCTCCTATGTAAAGCTCCAAATCACCGTGGCGCGTCCAATAACGGTCGCTCAGCGTCATCCTGCCTTCCCGTTTTGTTGTGGGAATCTGGGACAAATTGCACTCCCCATAGATGTGGATACCGTGACCGCTCTGGCTTAGTTCAGCGTAGCTACCAAAACGATCGAGCAGCTCACGCACCCGTGGACTCCCGGCGTCCACGCCATCCATGTCCAGCAGGAACATTCCCGGCTGGAGCACGAACCCAACGCCGTCGGCGCCGATCCGCTCCGCTCCCTTTACGGCCTCGTCGTAGATGACCCATGTACTGCGGTACTCCTCCGTGGTGCCGGTTCTCACTCCCGCAGCAGAGCAAGGCACTTTGCTGGTTCTCCCGTCCCGATTCTGTTTCCGGTAGCACAGCCAGACGGGCTGGTTCTTCAAATCTTCAATTGGTGATGACACTTTTGTCACTCCTCTCCGCCGACATAAGCGGCATATATTTACTGGCCGGAGCTGACCTTCCCATAAGTCGCAGCTCTCTGCCTTACGCTTGCTAGTAAAAAGTAAGATTCCCTTGCATGCACCAAGTGTTGGCGGAAAGATTGGTAAAAAAGCCAGGTAAAGTTAGTAAAAAATATCTGGATGACAATACTCTTCTTTTCTGCTATAATTATGTTATTCGCTTTCACCAAAATCAAAAATAGGTGGTGCTTTGACAATGGACAGGCTCTGTGCCGGTACATTTTTTCGCTTGTTGTCAGATTCCAAGCGGCCTCAAAAAAATTACGGCCAGCGTTATCAAGGAGTTCGGAGCGGTACATCCGATTCTGATCTGTACATGGCTTTAGGAGAATGTGTCCGAGGTGAGCCTCCTGAGTACTCCACCGGTACACGTGACGTAGTTAAGACGCAAGCCTCTATTTTGAAAAACTGCACCGGGTACGGTGGTCCAATATGCAACTTCAGAGACCCCGCTGTGCGAAAGGCTTTTCAAGAGCAGGTTCAGCATCATTACATGATTCCGCTTTCCGCCATGTGTGATCTTGTCTCAACTTTTCTCGACGTAGCCGCTGATACAAGAAAAGATGAGCACCTTGTTTTGGCACTCATCGGGCTGATTCTTCATGACTCTAAGATATCCGAATCTCAACTGTTTTATATTTTTGAAGATGGCCACCCCTGCTCAAAAGCAGAGCTGCGTCATTTATCTTCCGTTACAGTACAGCCTTTTCTGTTAGGCGTTTGGGAGTATGCCCTATGCCACGTCAATGTGAAAGACGGGGCTGATACAGTAAAGCGGTGGAAAGACGTTGGCTCCGGATATATCTCCGAATTGGAGAAGTACGGTCCGGCAGCCGTTGGCCTTGTGTATTGTGACAAACCGGTCCTCCTGACTTCCGATAGTTTCACTGATTGCAGCAACGACAATGCTCCGCCTGAAATATCGGCTACAGAAGAAGGAAGCCCTGTGTTCTCCCCCGCCGGGAATGATAGTGTAGAGACCGACACTAATCCATGCGATGTAAATTTTGGCTGTTCAGAAGACCACAATTTCGGCAATCACCCCTCTTTTTCTGACTGCATTTTTTACAATTTCATTGCTAACGATTTCGTCACTAATGAATTCAACTATAACCCAGATAGAAAAACCGGGCATCTCTATGTTCAGAATGAAAGGGCACTTGAGTCTCGCTATACTTCCGCCCCCATCATTTCAAAATACACCCCCATATATGAGGATACGGGCTTTTATACATCAGTCCCTTGCTTTTTTATAGTGTGGTCTGACTTTGTTTTTCGTCAACGCATAAAAAGTTCATCAGCATATCTGGGAAAGATGACTCGCTTACTTGACCAGGGCAACGGATATTATCGAATAGATTACCAATTATTAGGGTCTTTTCCCGCCGGTATCCTAACAACCTATGATCGTGAGCTTGGGCTCTATACGCCGTTCTTCTCCACGCCGGAGGAGGAATATGAGAATGATTCCTATGAAATCGTTTATGAGGAGTGCGGTGATTCTCACTACGAATACAAACGAGAGCACTGGTCTGTTAAACAACTTCCCCTTTTGGAAATACTGGCGGATTTGGGCGTACAAATCACTTATTTCGATGATGTCCCCACTCCTCCGAGATCAAGCGAAAAAATAGTGCCGGCAGAATGATGTTTTCATCGAGAATCGGCAGACGAAGGAAAATGCAAAAGCAGCAGAATCAGACAATGACTCTGCTGCTTTTTTCTCTTTTCCGGAAAGCATTTGCCCCTGCGTGAGGGGCGACCTGTCGAGGTTTCCGGCCTTCAGACCGTCACGCTCATTTCAACTCTCGCCCCTGCGAGAGGGGCGACTACTCACGGATACATCAAAGGTATCACCAGGGTAATTTCAACTCTCGCCCCTGCGCGAGGGGCGACTTGCTTTCGGCGATAAAGATGTTGTGATTCTTCAATTTCAACTCTCGCCCCTGTGCGAGGGGCGACTTTGACCATACCAAGAAGGCTGTTTTCATTACTCTATTTCAACTCTCGCCCCTGTGCGAGGGGCGACCTGAGGGCGACCTAATAATATACACTGCCCCAAATTTCAACTCTCGCCCCTGCGCGAGGGGCGACTGCTGGCTCTGAAGTAATTTCCGTAACTCTGAAAATTTCAACTCTCGCCCCCGCGAGAGGGGCGACGCTTTCGGACGCGGGGCGCTGGCAAAGAACACCATATTTCAACTCTCGCCCCTGCGCGAGGGGCGACGTTCTAGGGTTGCCTGTAGTACTACCGTCATCAGATTTCAACTCTCGCCCCTGCGCGAGGGGCGACCTCGACCGTGTAGTAGCGCTTCTCCGGGTGTATGTAATTTCAACTCTCGCCCCTGCGCGAGGGGCGACCTCCTCCGAGCACGTCCGCTTCATTGAGGATCAATTTCAACTCTCGCCCCTGCGCGAGGGGCGACCTTCTGCTGATAAGGCTTACTTCCGCCATACTGCTATTTCAACTCTCGCCCCTGCGCGAGGGGCGACCCGGTGTTGAGTTTACACCTGCAGGAACCTCTCCTATTTCAACTCTCGCCCCTGCGCGAGGGGCGACTGACAGCTCCATCGGATGGAAGGGTATCCTCAAAAAATTTCAACTCTCGCCCCTGCGCGAGGGGCGACCTCGCCGACCCGGTATTGCTGGTTATTTTTTGGATATTTCAACTCTCGCCCCTGCGCGAGGGGCGACCTGCGGCCTCCAGCAGCCGATCCGCGTCCGCCGGATTTCAACTCTCGCCCCTGCGCGAGGGGCGACCACTAATGACAAGCCGATGAAGCGCGTTGTTATTATTTCAACTCTCGCCCCTGCGCGAGGGGCGACTGAAGGCGAATATGACAGCTTGATTGCGGGCGGTCTTATTTCAACTCTCGCCCCTGCGCGAGGGGCGACTTTGAGCACGGTCAGAAGCACAACCAGCGCAATATTTCAACTCTCGCCCCTGCGCGAGGGGCGACTGTCTTGAACTTGATCATAGTAAGACCGCCGTTTTTGTATTTCAACTCTCGCCCCTGCGCGAGGGGCGACGTGGATAGATTCTTCCGCGATCAGAACTTAACCATTTCAACTCTCGCCCCTGCGCGAGGGGCGACCCGGGCATACAGCCCTGCGTTCCGCCATGTCGGCGTATTTCAACTCTCGCCCCTGCGCGAGGGGCGACCGATCAGCGCCGACATGTACGCCGAAAACGACGAATTTCAACTCTCGCCCCTGCGCGAGGGGCGACTTCCCGTTGGACTCCTGTTCCTTTTTATGAGCTTATTTCAACTCTCGCCCCTGCGCGAGGGGCGACCTGGTTCTACTGTTGCTCAATGGTGGAATGACCCATTTCAACTCTCGCCCCTGCGCGAGGGGCGACACAATCTTTTTCGTGGTGTAGTGGGCGCAATAGATTTCAACTCTCGCCCCTGCGCGAGGGGCGACCTCCGGATGTCCGGTTAATATAGTTCCTGAGGTCAATTTCAACTCTCGCCCCTGCGCGAGGGGCGACCTTGGCAGCGGCGGAGCCGCTGAGCCAGTCCGTATTTCAACTCTCGCCCCTGCGCGAGGGGCGACGAGGACTGCGCCAGCGCACGGTGCGAGGCCTGCGAATTTCAACTCTCGCCCCTGCGCGAGGGGCGACCGTACCGGCTCGCCCTCGGGCGCCTGGCGGTGCCAATTTCAACTCTCGCCCCTGCGCGAGGGGCGACCTGTTGTTGAACTGGGCCGTGCCGCCCACGTTCAATTTCAACTCTCGCCCCTGCGCGAGGGGCGACAACATATGGCCGGGTGCTGTGTTGGAATTGCATATTTCAACTCTCGCCCCTGCGCGAGGGGCGACATGGTCTATAAAGATCTTGCAATAGTCTATAAAATTTCAACTCTCGCCCCTGCGCGAGGGGCGACATAGCGTCATGGATCGGGAGGAAATACTCGGTGTAATTTCAACTCTCGCCCCTGCGCGAGGGGCGACGATTCAAGAGTCTGCTGATAAGTAGACCAAGAAGATTTCAACTCTCGCCCCTGCGCGAGGGGCGACCGAATTTGAGTTTGATTCGGATTTGGACGGAGTCATTTCAACTCTCGCCCCTGCGCGAGGGGCGACTATGGAAAAGAGCGTGCTCTCCGCCAGAGAAGGAATTTCAACTCTCGCCCCTGCGCGAGGGGCGACGACATGCAGTCTTATATCAAGGCGGCATCCTATGTATTTCAACTCTCGCCCCTGCGCGAGGGGCGACCGTCCATGGCGGCCTCATAGGCGCTGTTGTATCTTATTTCAACTCTCGCCCCTGCGCGAGGGGCGACTCAACTCTTACGGCTATGATGTGGCCGTTCAGATATTTCAACTCTCGCCCCTGCGCGAGGGGCGACAGCACCTTGCCCGCCATATCGCCGACTGTCATCTATTTCAACTCTCGCCCCTGCGCGAGGGGCGACTTGTCCATTGGGTTACCTCCTTTGTGATTGTAGATTTCAACTCTCGCCCCTGCGCGAGGGGCGACGTCAGGTCGTTGCAGATAATGTAGCGGCAGCTGAATTTCAACTCTCGCCCCTGCGCGAGGGGCGACTGATAGGTGAGAATCTCAATCCCTCCGATCTTATTTCAACTCTCGCCCCTGCGCGAGGGGCGACGTCACTGAAAATCCGCGTGGTTGACACCGTTCCAATTTCAACTCTCGCCCCTGCGCGAGGGGCGACAGTTTCCGTGAAAATGATGTTCTGGTCTGTATCATTTCAACTCTCGCCCCTGCGCGAGGGGCGACTACACCCGTGGAAAACATTGTCCTGTACTATGTTATTTCAACTCTCGCCCCTGCGCGAGGGGCGACGGGAGATCTCCCATCATATAGCCCATCACGGACAATTTCAACTCTCGCCCCTGCGCGAGGGGCGACCTCAGTCCCGCCGTGCTGCTGTAAAGGAATGGCTGATTTCAACTCTCGCCCCTGCGCGAGGGGCGACCACTCTTGATGCTACCGTTACTTTCTCCGGCGAAAAGATTTCAACTCTCGCCCCTGCGCGAGGGGCGACGCAAAAGCGCAATACTGGCTTGATAAGCAAGTCATATTTCAACTCTCGCCCCTGCGCGAGGGGCGACCATCGCCGTTGATTCGGGCTATGGCGATAAGAAATTTCAACTCTCGCCCCTGCGCGAGGGGCGACCTGACGAGGATTTTGATGATAGCTTCGACCTCAAAATTTCAACTCTCGCCCCTGCGCGAGGGGCGACTCTTTGATTTTCATGATTTCTGCCTTAGACGAATAATTTCAACTCTCGCCCCTGCGCGAGGGGCGACTCAGCTCTTCAATTGCTTCGCCAAAGATAGGTAATTTCAACTCTCGCCCCTGCGCGAGGGGCGACAGCAAAAACCCACAAATTATCACGGCTTTTTGCTGCATTATTTCCAAAACATTGCTTTTCTGCAATGAATTGTACAAAGGTCTTGAGCCAAACAAAAGAATACTCTCGTTTTTGGCTTCTTTTTTCTGCGCTAAACTAACGGTAAGATCTGCGTGGGGAGGCTTAGCGCACTACAAGAGCAGCGTAGCACAAGCATCAATCACAGCAGACTTTCCAAGAGTGTCGATCTTGTTCTCATAGGTATTTCCCAGTCGGTAAAAACGAACAGAATCCGTTTCAAGGTCAATGATCTTTTTCAGTTCTGCTTTGAGAACAGCCAACTGGGCAGCATCTACCAGTACTTCAAAAACTGAGTTCTGAACCCGCATACCGTATCGTTCGCAGAGCTTGGATACTTTCCGCAGCCTTTTAGCGCCTGCCGGATCTGATGTGCACACATCGTAAGTTATCAGCACGAACATGGCTACCTCCAGACATAGGGAGGATAGATGTCCAGATCTCCCCGGAGATATCGAGCATACAGCATGGCCTGAGAATGAGGGATAATCCCTATTTGAAGTTTTTCATTTAGAAAAGGATGCAGTACGGTTTCTTGCTTGCGCTGCTGCCATGCGGTTAACACTGTTCTGCGGCCTTTATCATTTAGATACACCCCTTCTCCGTCACTGTCGAAATCCTTTTCATCTAGTCTGTGCTGATTGAAAAGGGATATCACAAAGCGGTCACAGAGCGGTGCACGCAGTTCTTCCAACAGGTCCAACGCAAAGGAATTGCGTCCCGGCCGCAAGCTGTACATAATACCGGCCGCAGGATCCAGCCCCACGGCTTCCAGTGCGGCTGTGATTTCGTTGCCAAGTATTGTATAGACAAAGGAAAGGACTGCGTTGACCTCGTTCTTCGGCGGGCGGCGGCTGCGCTCCTTAAATTTCAAGGGGCTGGCATAGAGCATGGTATCAAAACAGGCAAAGTACTGGGCAGCCGCAACGCCCTCCAGTCCGCGCAAAGAATCGAGACTTTCTGCAAGAGTAAGATCCTGCGCCACGGCCGCAATAGACTTGGCAGCGGCGGTCAAAGCAGCAGAGGCCGAATCGTCTTTCTGATTTCTTCCGCTTCGAAGGAGCACCTCACGACTGTTGCGGAGTTTGCAGAGAAGGATATTCTTTACCGTTTCCAAGCGCCGGGAGTCGTCATCCAAAAGATGATACTGCGCTTGACGCAGCAGTACGTTCCCGTTCACTCCGCCTTGAACCCGGCCAAGGAATCGTCCCTGCGGGCTCAAGAAGCTCAAGGCAATACCATTTTCCGCGCAAAAACCCATGAACGGCGTAGAGACCGTGTTGACTCCAAAGCAAACAATGCTGTCTAAATTTCCGGCTGGAACGGAATATTTTTCTTCACCGCCCAGCTTAATACCTACAGTCTGGTTTCGTACATAGAGATAGCTCTCAGGGGTCAGAACATAGAGCGTGTTCAACAGCTTTTTCATATTTCATCCTCCCCTGTCGCCTCGCGAATCAACCTTTTGCAATAGTCAGCAGCAGACCGTTTGGCTTTGGGCATGCACACTTCCTTCAATGAGCACTTTTTGCATTTAGGACTGTATTCTGCAGGGGGGATTGAAAAGGTATTGCGGATCATGCGTAAATCTGCTGCTCTCTGACGCACCTGCCGGCGGAGAGAATCGTCCAGAACTACGGGCAGCCTCCGATGGGAGCTGATAAAGAAGAGGGCTCCCTCCGAAATATGGGCATGATACATCTCCACCAGAGCCATCGCCTGGGCACACAGTTGGAGGCAATAGGAACTTTCCTCTCGAACCGTCACGTGCTTATATTCCACAGGGTAGAGCCTTACCGGGAAGTTCGCCGCCGGAATCATGCAGCCGCTTTCCCACGCTTCGGCCTCAATGCAGTCACATTTCCCGCTGATACCTAGTTCTTCGGACACTACTTCATAGTCGTAAAGCTTCAGTGAGTTTCCCCTCCGCTCAATACGATGATCGTGTACGCGACTATGCTCCATTCTGCCTTTTGCTGTGTCGATGTTCTCCTGCCACAACTGTTCATTCATCAGCAGAGCTGCCCTTCTCAGACAGTATTCTGCCTGAGAAAGACGGCTGAGCGGCAGGTATTCTCTCTCCTCATTCAAGGGTAAGCCATTCATCTTCGGGGAGCTTATTCCAGCTGATCTCCCCGTAGGGATTGGACTGGAAGCCCACAGAGATTCCCTTGGGAACCTTGTCAAGGGCGATCGTTGCCTCATAGTCCCGATAAGAACGGGGATGATCGACGTTTTCTTTCTTCTGAACCTTCACGAGTTCGAAGAGCTTATGGGACGGTGCACAGCCCAGCTTGGCCTGCTTTTTGCGCTGGACAAGATCAGAGTCGGTGCCATCGTGGCGGAAGAGGATCAAGGGGGACACGATGCTGACCTGTCCCTTGCTGGCGGAGTGGTCGTTTTCGTACATGTTGAGGATAGCTTCGAAGAGGATGCGCAGATCCTCGTCATCAAAGCCCGTTTCCGCAGCCAGATTCGCACTGATGAAACCGCGGAATTCGTAAAGGCCAAAGGGAATGAACTGCTTGCGGCCCATGGTACGGAGAGATCTCTCCTCGGTCTCAGCTTCTACCTTCTCCGCTTCTGCGAGCGTGTCCCCGCTGGCAATGGCCATGCGGGTGATGGAGATATCCAAAGGGAGAATGGGGTCAAGACTTCTGCCAAAAGAGAGCTGGACGGGGCCGCGAACCTGACCCGCATTGGGGCCCGTGGACATGACAGCGCCGAAGGTGCGCACATCGTAGTAAAGCTCGCAGGCCTTTTTCCGACCCGCATAGACCGCATCTTTGGTCTTGGCGTTATCTTCCACGCCGGCGGCAACCTTAGCCTCGCCGATAGCAACGTTGATGTTGCTGCTCTGCCGGATGATGATACCCATACCCGGCTCGTCCCCATGGGCCAACTCCACATAGTTCCGGATGCGACGCTTCACGGACACGTCAGTGATGTAGCCCTGCATAGTCTCCGGATCGATGCGGGGAGCGTTGCCCATATCCGGGTCGCCATTGGGGTTGCAATCAGTGTAAGCCACGTAGTAAAGGAATTCATAACGATTTTCAATAGACATATCTTAGTCCTCCTATATGATTCTGTTCCTGTTCTTTCAGTCGGTCAGTTCTTGGCTTCTTTCTCTTTTTTGGCAACTATACGTTCATTTTTCTCCCGGCTGAGCAACGCGTGCATCTGGTAATAACCCAGCGCAAACTCGCTCTGCTGTGTCAGCGTCAAAGTGGTAGGTGCCTTGCCTTCCATAGATGCGTTCACCGTGGCAAGCTTTTCCCGGTATATCTCGGCCAGGCTCTTATATTTGTCCCCTACTTTTGCGAGGTGGTACTGAGAAAGCTGGCTGAGACGCCCCAACACCAGTGCAGGAGTCTGAATGCAGGAGGCATAATAGCGCTCTGCCACAGTCACATTCACATTGGGGTCAGCCAGATTCTGAATCGCTTCGAACAGCGCCATCTGTGCGCCGCAGTGATAGGCGTCGCCCTGATAGTCGGGATTGTATTCGCTCATAAGGTTGTTTTCACTCCTTCCATTCTTTCGCAGCAGCCAGACCTTCAGCCACTGCCATACGCAGGCGTCTTTTCCAAAGATCCCGCTGGTATTTTTCCCATCATCGTCCACGGAGAGCATGGACGAGCGAATGTAGTTCAATGCACGCACAGCCACAGCATCCGGCAATGGACCTCCGCTGAGGATTGCGTTGAGGATAGCGGGTGAGAGACCGGAAAGTTCTTTCGCGGCACGTTCAAAGGGATTTTTGTCAACACTCTGATATTTCATCAGCCGAAGCAGACGGGCAGAGAGCTTTTGAGAGCGGATTGTCCCGCTGCCTGAAGGATGAACCAACTCCAAATCTTGGCTCCATTGCTCAAGACGCTTTTTCAACTCCGCATAGTTACCTTGCTCCCAACGGCGAATCATCACACGTCCACTAACGCCAGAGAGCAGAAGGATGGAGTATTCAACATCAGAGTTCATTGAAACATGCTTACCGCTCTTCACACTTTCCACCAACTCATTAGCTTGAGCGGTGAGGGCAAACTCGTTGATACTCTCTTCGCCTGTGACTTTTTCTGTGTCATCGTCTACGTCCATACCAAGGAAATCACGACAAGAAGCGAATGGGTCTTCCTCCAGGGGGAGAGTACGGTTAAACCAATGAACAAACTTCATGCCCGCCAAGGAGGGAGCGTGCTCCAACAGCTCATTTAATGCAGCATTTGCCGCAGAAAACGCTTCCTCAGATACTGGAGCATTAGCACCTTGTTTCAAACCGTAAGAGCAAAAAGCACTTTTGTCAAAGCAAATGAGGGCATCCCCGGAGGCGTGTCCCCCTACAGACCGAAGGCCAACAACCTTGCTGACCGTGGATAGGGGAACAGTCTCTTGTCCCGTGATCAGACATAGGCTGCTCGATCCATTCTTTTTCCCAAGCGTGCTGCGAAAATTTTCCCACCACGAAAGAAAACGGGGCGAATCCATAATCGGCTGCAAATTCACTTTAAAAGAGATGACATCGTTTTTCTTAATCTTTGCATCATCCAGCGCCTGCCGGATAGTGGCTGCAGTCGCCTCATTTTCCAAAGCATCCGCACAGAGCGACAAACTCGGCTCAGCCTCGGCGGCATCCCGGAGGGTAGACAGAAAATAGCTGCTCTTTGCGCTGGGCTTTTCAGGGATCACCACACTGCGTTTCTCCCGCAATATATTGCACTTGTCTGCGCTGTTGGCTAATGATCCGATATCCGGCACAGCGATTGCCTCGCTGCTGCCCATTTCTATTCCCTGAAAGGTTCCGTCCTCATAGAGAAGGATCCAGGCCTTAATCACTTTTTTGACATACCCGGAAGGCAGAACCAAATCATTGCGAATAGCATAATCATAGAGAGATTTTAACATGGCTGCCCTCCCCGGCGTACCTCCGCACTGTGCCATTCCGGTACCTCGATGACTCCCTGCTTCATCTCCGCGTGGAAAAGAGTGAGCATAGGCTGGTCTTTTTTATAATCATCCAGATCGAAGATGTCATAGACTATAAGACCAGCATCCATGTCTGCGCCGATGGGTTCATCGGTATGGATTTCCGGGTCGTAAAGCTCGAAATAAGCCGCAAACTCTCGCAGTCCCAAAGCGGGCTGCATGAAGCATTTACCGCCCCGAATCCGTCGAAGCGCCTGCTCGTAGAGAGCTGTTTCCTTGCTTCGGAACTCCGAACGGGGAATGATCGATGCTGTAATGCGATAGCGCACATCTTTCAGCGCTACCGTCTGCCGTTGAGTGCGATCCTCGTCAGTATAAATCGGTTTCGTGCTTACGGTGCTCTTTACCTCGTTGCGTTTGAAGCTCAGATAACGGATAGGACGCAGCACCTCTATGCGCCGGATCTGCCAGTAGAATTCCATCGGCTTGCTGTAAATGGCAGAGAGGATGCCTCGAGCCGCCGATGGGGTGGGGAAGGGATAGCTCAACCGTTCCACCTTGCTCCATGGAGCCGTGAAGCATGCCAGGTCACCCCAGACCTCCACCGTAATTTCCCGCATAATAATCACCGCCTTTAAGATAGTAAAATGCTCTGATATTTAACATATCAGAGCATTTATCGTATGTCAATACCACAGAAACAGCAAGTCCAATTTATCGGACTCGCAGTCCCGTTTGTTATGCATTTTACGCAAACAGATCCAGGTTCTCCTTTTTTTCCGGTAGTTGTAAGCCTAATCCGCCAGTCTCATAAAGGTTTTCGTACTGTGGACGAAGGAGAAAGAACGGGCTTTCCAGCCGCTCTCCATCCCGGCTCTTACGGCGCTCATAGACAGGTTCGGCATAGGTGAGTAGCTTCTCACGCTGCCAAAGGGGGACAGCCACCTGTAACGAGGCACATTTGCGCCGGAGAACGGCGTCCATTCCCCGCTCCCGCAGTTCCTGTGCCATGGCAGCGTATACCTCCCCATAGGGAACGATGACCTGCAGGCCACTGTCATTGATGAGCTTATAGGCCTTGTGTGTCTTTTCGAAGTCCTCTATCCTAATGGAATCTTGAAGTGATTGCTTCTCTTTGCAGTCGCGAAAATAGCGCTCATAATAATCTCGAAGAACAGTTGGATCATGGATATCGACATTGCTGTTGTTTATCATGAGCTCTACCACATGAGCGGCATGTTCATAGCTTTCGCCGGGATAGAGCTGTCCAGGCTCGTCCGGTACGAAGACTGTCACTATTCCCTCTTTCTGCTTCCCGTTCCGATTGCAACGCCCGGCAGCCTGAACGATAGCTTCCAGTGGTGCCAGAGCACGGTATAAAGAAGAAAAGTCCAAATCAACGCCCGCTTCGATGCATTGGGTCGCTACAACTCTGCAAGGAAGATCGTTTTTCTGACGAGTTTTGATTTCCTCTACAATGGCACTCCTTTCAGCCGTACACAAGTCCGTAGAAAGGAAGAACAGTCCCTCATCATTCCGTTCTTTTAGCAGGCCATATAGTTTCCGTGCGTGGACACGGAGATTCATCACCGCACAGACATTATCCTGTTCGGCCATCTCATCGGCGATAGCAGAGAGTGCTGTCGGAAATTGAGTGCGCCATGCTACCCGCGTTCGGCGGAGTGCGGCATAGAGCGCAGCCGGTTCATCAATGAGCTCCCGACTCTGCCATTTGAGTCCGGGCAGAGCTGTGTAGTCCGGCTGGGTAGCTGTAGAAAAAAGGAAAGTAGTGTGAAAACGGCTGCTCAACTCCTGCACCATACGCATGGTCTCAGCCGTCAGTTCTGCCGGAAGAGTCTGTGACTCGTCAAAAACTACCACGCTATTGGCTACCCTGTGCAGTTTCCGGCAATCCCCCGGAAGGTTGGAAAAAAGGCTTTCAAAGAATCGCACGGAGGTAGTGACGATCAATGGCGCATCCCATCGGCTGGCATATAAGCGTTCTTCATCGGAAAGCTCGCTGCGGCTGTCGTCTAGCAGCACATCGGGGCAGATGGCTTTGTATTCCTTACTGCTCTGCTCCGTGAGACTCAGGTAAGGGAGCACCAGTATGATTCTTTTTTTCTTCCAACGCTGGCAGTGCCGCAGAGCAAAATGCAGCAGGGCAAGAGTTTTGCCGGTGCCCGTAGGCGCTGTGAGAGTAAAAACGCCTTCGCTTTCTCCACCCATGGAGCCGCAGCGCATAAAAACCTCATCACGAATGCGGTTCAAATTGCTGTCCGCTGTGGATGTGGCACTGATGTTGTCTCGGTGAGCATAGAGAGCAGAAAGAACTGAAGTCGGTTTTAAATCCGGGGCAGATGGAGGTGCCTCTCCTTCCTCTGATGCAGACACCGTGTAGTCTGCGTCCACTAGACAGGAAAAGAGCATTCTAATTTCCAGCATAGAACCGCTACTTTTGGGGAGTTTCGGGAATCCTTTCCAATCTGGATGGTCTACGCGGAAAAGATTTACGGCCTGCCCATAATCCTGCTGCCCGGCAAGAGAGACTGTCTTTCGTTGTGTGGTCTCGATGGGGGTCGATTCTTTGATACTATCTTTTGCCGCGGCGTTCAGTGAAGTAAAACTGCTTAGTCCGTCATGGTGCCCCGCCACAGCCAATGCTGCAGCTTTGTAAGCGCTTTTTTGTGCGAGCAACGCGGCCCCGGGTAAAGCATGATCAATACGTTGACCCGGTCTCAGACTTTTTATTAGTTCTTGAAAGCTCTCCGCATATTTTCCAAAATCATGGAACTGCCCCGCCAATTCAGCAGTATCGCTCAGTCCAAGTTCTTCGCCATATTCTCTTGCCATCTCCGCCACCGCGTTGCAATGCTGAGCTACTGTAGGCTGCGTACCGTTGCGTAGCCGAGATTTTGCATAATACTCCATATTGCCTGCCCCCCCTATGGCTTTTATTTATTGTACTACAAAGGAGGCGATTACGCAAACGTGATATCGATTCATTTATGTTGGCGATATAAAGAAAAAATGGCGTCAATTGTAATACAACGGTTTTATGGCAGTCTATCATTTGCGCATCATCATGATTCCATATGAGTGAGGCTATCGAGAACATTTACTACTTAAACGGAAAAAATGCCTCGCGATTTTCGCGGCTCTATATTTGTATATTCTTGTACCCCAAAAGGGGGGCATGCCCTCCGCGGGAGGTGCTGCTCTGCCGCGCTACCGGGTAGGGGGACGCCTCCCCTCCCCTGTTTATTCAAGCCTTACAGGCCCACTTCATTTGTAACACCGTTTGTAACAAGCTCTCCGATTCGGAAAAGAAAGACTTGCAAACCACAGGAGAGTTGTGCTACAATAAATATATATCCCATAAGAAAAAAATTTACAGTTCTCGAAAAAGCGCTTTTCAAGGTACATACGGACACGCGCGAGTGGTGGAATTGGTAGACTCGCTAGATTCAGGTTCTAGTGTCCACTCCGGACGTGGGGGTTCGAGTCCCCCCTCGCGCACCATCGTAAAAGCCTTGAAACTTTAACGGTTTCAGGGCTTTTTTGTTTTTTCGTTGAGTGTCAGAATAAGCATAGAATAATCGCGTTTAGCCTGCTTTGTTAACAAAGATGGTAACACTTTGTCCGCCGCCGCATCACTTTTAGGGACTGTTCTTTCATTTTCGGTTCCGTCGGAAAGGGTCATCGGCTCAATCCGTTTACTGTACAGTGCGTTCGGTCACGCTCAGAGAAGATCGTCGAAAAGGCGGATGTTGCTGTGCTCCGGCTTCAGCTCGCCGGTCTGTTCCTTCCTGATGATCTCCACGATCCGGTCGTTGATGGGCGTGGGCACGCCGCACTTTCTGCCCCAACGGCAGACCACACCGTTGATGGCGTCCACCTCGCAGAGCTTTCCCTTTTTGAGATCCTGCAGCATGGACGGCTCAATACTGCGGTGCTTTTTCATGGCAAGAGGGAGCAGCAGCCCGGCAAAGGCACGCTTCAGCCCGGTTCGGTAATAGAAAAGCCCTGTGATATTCTTGCCCTGCACGGGGGCGAATTCCGCTCCCGCAGCGTGACCCACATCTATGCACTCCTTAATGCAGCGAAGCGCGACCTCCCGGACGTCCCTGTTCTCGCTGACATCGCCGAACAGCCCGCCCACCACCGTGCCGAGGCCGGAAAAGGTAGCGTTGATGAGAAGCTTTGACCATCTCACTCCGAGAAGGTTCGCTTCGACCTCCACAGGACACATTTTCTCCAGAAGCGACCTGACCAGAGTCTCCTGCGCATCGGTAATACCCTCCATCCTTCCCATGTGGAACGAGAGGCTGTCCGGGCTGCTGGTCATCGTGCTCTCGCCCGGAGCGGACAGGGTCGCGCCCCATTCCACCACACAGCCCATCGTATGGTCTGCGCCCACGATCTCTGCGATCCCCGGCTCCGGGATGCCGTTCTGCAGCGTAACGATCACGCCGTCCCCGGTCAGGAAGGGCTTGAGAAACGTAACGACCTCCCGGTTCAGCAGCTGCTTTGTCATCAGGAAGATCACATCGTAGGGGCCCTTCATCTCATCGGGGAGCATAGCCCTGACGGGAACCGTAAACTCCACTGTGCCGGTAATATGGGCGCCGCCGGTCTGCAGTGCCCTGACATGGGCTTCGTTGCGGTTGATCAGATCGACCTCCTGGCCGTTTTTGGTCATGTACGCCCCCAGCACGGTTCCCAGCGACCCGGCTCCGTAAATGGCACATTTCATTTGCGCTCCCTCCTGTATCGTTTCAGCTTTCGCCTGTGCGTCCATTGTATCTCACAGCGCAAGATATTTCAAGCCCGAACGGACAGTCCGCTCTCAGTGAGCGGACTGTCCGTTCGGTTTATTTCAGCTCCGTGAGCTCTGCAAACACGGCTGCTGCCGTGGGGATGATTTCATCCGGGAAATCATAGGTGACCGTGTGGAGGGGGGTAACGTCCTCACCGGCACCTACATCGAAGTAGCTGCCCGGCGCACGCTTGGTAAAATAGCCGAAGTCCTCGGAGCCGGCCTCCGGAAATTCCCGCTCCAGAAGCTGCAGCCCGAGTCTGCGGGCAGCCGCTCTGACCTTCTCCGTGCAGCCCCGCTCGTTCACGTTTTCGGGGAAAACGTCGCAGTATTCCACCCGGAAGCTCAGCCCGTACTCCGCGCACAGAGCGTTGGCCATGGTGTTGATCCTGTCGCGCAGGGTGTACATTTCCTTCTCATGCTGACCGCGGATTGTCAGGCGAAGCACACCGCTGCCGGCGGAGGTGCCGAAGGCGGTCTCGCCCAGATCGATCTGGATGACGGTAGCCAGCACAAGACCCGTGTAATCCTCGGGTCGGTACAGCTGCGGGAGGGCGAGGACGATGCGGGAGATGGCCGGTGCGGGATTGCGCCCCACGCCCGGGGCAGAGGCGTGAGAGGCCTTGCCCTCAAAATACAGACTCATGCCCATGGAAGCGCAGGAGTAATTCCCATCGCCCACCAGAATGCTTCCCTGCGGTATGCCCGGAGCATTGTGATAGGCATAAACCTCGTCGATCTGCTCCTCATCCATCAGTACGGCGCACTCCACCGCGCCCGCACCGATCTCTTCCGCGTGCTGAAAGACCAGATACACATCGTTGTCCGTCCCGCGCTCCTCCAGCTCCAGCGCAAAGGCAGCCAGGGTGGCCGCATGGCCGTCGTGGCCGCACTTGTGGGACACGCCGGAGCATTCGGAACCGTAGGGCAGTTCAATGGTCTCCTCGATGGGCAGCGCATCGAAATCCGCCCGAAGGGCGATCATTTTCCCCTGACCGTTTCCGTGATAGTGGGCATAGAGCCACCTGCCGCGATCCACGATCTCAAGACTCTTTGTATGCGCCCGGAGAAACTCCGCAAGGCGGTTCTTCGTCCAGACCTCCTCGCAGGACAGCTCCGGGTGTCTGTGCAGTTCATGGCGCAGCTCCGCGCCCAACCGATAGTTCTCTTCCTTCATTTGCTCACTCCCCTGTTTTCACGCCGAGGTACTCCGCCTGCACATTGGGGTTTTCCGCCAGCTCCGTACCGGTACCCTCCAGCGTGATGCGGCCCGTGTTCAGAACATAGGCACGGTGGGCAACATCCAAGGCCAGAAACGCATTCTGCTCCACCAGCAGCACCGTCAGGCCCCGCTCCTCGTTGAGCTGGATGATCTTGTCAAAGACCTCGTCGATGATGATCGGTGCCAGACCCAGAGAGGGCTCGTCCAGGCAGAGCAGCTTGGGCCGGGCCATCAGAGCACGGCCGATGGCAAGCATCTGCTGCTCGCCGCCGGAGAGCGTGCCGCCGGGCTGATGGTAACGCTCCCTCAGCTTCGGGAACAGCTCCAGCACCTCATCCAGCGTGTCCGCCATGGCCTGCTTGTAGTCCCGGCGGGAGCAGGTGCCGAGGATCAGATTTTCCCGCACGGTGAGAGAGGAAAAGATCCTTCTCCCTTCAGGCACCAGCGAGATGCCGCCGGAAACTACCCGATCCACGCTCTCCGGCAGGGGGCTGCCGTTGAACAGGACAGTACCGCTGTCGATCTTTTTGTCACCGGCAACGGTGCGCATCAGGGTAGACTTGCCCGCACCGTTCGAGCCGATGATAGAGGTGATCTCGCCCTCGTTGATATAGAGACTCACATCGTTCAGCGCGCAGATCCCGCCGTAATAGGAGGAAAGGCCGCTGATCTCCAGCATTTTGCTCATTTGCGTTTTCTCCTTTCACCCAGATACGCACGCACCACCTCGGGGTCGGAGAGTACCTCCCCGGGTTTTCCCTCCCGGAGGAGAGCGCCGAGATTCAGCACATAGAGCCGGTCGCAGAGGGGCTGAATCACGTCCATGTGGTGCTCGATGAGCATAACGGTGAGCTTGCATTCCCTGTGGATCTTTTTCAGCAGCTCCACCAGTTCCCGGCACTCATCGTTGTTCATGCCCGCAGCGGGCTCATCCAGCAGCAGGAGCGTGGGGTGCGCGGCAAGAGCCCGGGCGATCTCCAGCCTGCGCTGCAGACCGTAGGGCAGCGTGCCGGCCTCATAGTCCCTGTACTCCCCGATGCCGAGGCGCTCGAGATAGCTCAGGGCCTCGTCCCGGATTCGCTCGTCCTCCGCTTTGGCGGACTTCAGACCCAGAACTGCCGGGAAAAGGCCGTAGGTAGGCTTGCTGTGCAGAGGGATGCACACATTTTCCAGCACCGTCATCTTGGGAAAGATACGGATGTTCTGGAAGGTGCGGCTGATGCCCATCTGAGAAATCCGGGATGGGATCTTTCCGATCAGGCTCGTGCCGCAGTAATTGACGGAGCCGGAGGCAGGCGTCACATTGCCGGTCAGCGAGTTGAAAAAGGTCGTCTTACCCGCGCCGTTGGGGCCGATAATGCCCACGAACTCCCCCTCGTCGATGTGCATGGAGAAATTGTCAATGGCCGTCAGGCCGCCGAAGCGGATCGTCAGCGCGGAAACATCCAGTATTCTTTTCATTTCAGACGCCTCCCTTTCTGCCGGTGACCTTCTCCCGGATGCCCTTGAGTCTGGCGGGCAGCTCCCGGAAAAAGCGGAGCGTACCGCGGAAGGAAAATTCCCGGTAGCCCATCAGTCCCTCGGGACGGAAGCGCATGATTACCACATACAGCAGACCGTAGATCACCAGACGCCAATTGGCCAGAAAGCGCAGATACTCCAGCATGGTGGTGATGAGCGCTGCCGCAAGCACGGGGCCGGTGATGCTGTTGGTGCCGCCGGTGACCAGTGTAGCCAGGAAGTCGTTGGACTTGGTGTCGGTAAAGTTATTGGGGCTGATGTACTGGATCCAGAAGGCCAGCAGCGCACCGGCAATGCCGCAGTAGAATGCCGAGATGACCAGCGAGATCAGCTTGGTCTTCACGATGTCAACGCCCATCATCTCCGCTGCCACTTCCTGCTGCTGCACGGCGAGGCAGTTTTTCCCGAACTGAGAGTGGACGAAGTTCCACATGAAGAACACCAGAGCCGCCGTGATGAACAGCGCAGACCAGAGCGTGGTCAGCTGCGGGATCTTGGAGATGCCGGTAGAGCCCTTGACGATGGGGTTGTTCATGTTGTTGATGATGAGTCTGACCACGGTGCCGAAGCCCATCATGCAGATGGCGAAGTAATCGCCGCGGAGCCGGTTGCGAAGGGTCGGATAGCCGATGATCAGGCCAACGAGGCCGGCGGTCAGGCCGCCCAGCAGGAGGGCGAGAAGATAGGGAATGCCCAGATGGAGGTGGGTCAGCACAGCCGTGTAGGCGCCGATGCACATGAAGCCCGCATGACCCAGTGAGAACATGCCGGTGTAGCCGGTGAGCAGAGCAAGACCCACAACGGAGATAACATTGGTGCAGATCGTTACGATAACTGACTGGATATACACGTTCGTTGCCTCCTTACAGCTTATTCTGGTCGCCCATGCCGAAGAGGCCGTTGGGCAGGAAAATGAGCACGATCATCATCACGGCAAAGGAGACCAGATCCCGGTAGGTTGCGGAAATATAAGCCGTTACCATGATCTCGAGGATGCCCAGCAGGAAGCCGCCGATCACCGCGCCCTTCAGGCTGCCGAGACCGCCGATCACGCTGGCGATGAACGCCTTGTTGGAAATCGAGCCCATGGCGGGATATACATTGTACTTCATGCCGAAGAACATGCCCGCAATGGCGGCGGTGATGCCGGAGATGGCAAAGACGATGAGCGACACGCGGTTCACATCAATGCCCATCAGGCCGGCGGTGGACATATCCAGTGCGCTGGCACGCACCGTAACACCCGCTCTGGTGCGGTAAAGGAAGAAGGTGAGCAGGACCAGCGCGACCACCGAAACGATCAGGGAGAGCAGATCGACCACGCCGATACGCAGGGGGCCTAACGCTATGGTATTGCTGGAAAAGCCGGTGGGCAGGGCGCGGAGATTGGCGCCGAAGAGGCAGAGAAACAGGTTCGTGATGAAAATATTCACGCCCATGGCGGAGATCATCAGGAAGAGCCTGTTGGCGTTTCTCTTTCTCATGGGCCGGTAAGCCAGCAGCTCAACGGCAACGGAAATCAGAACGCCGGCCGCGGAAGCGACCAGCATCGCAGCAGCAGTGGGAACACCGAGCTTCGTGGCAAAATAACCGGCAAAGGCGGAGACCATCATGATCCCGCCAAATGCTAACTTCGTGAAATCAAACACGCTGTAGATCAGTGCATAACCGACGGCAAGCAGGGCATACAGCCCGCCGACGGACACGCTGGTAACCAGCTGCTGCAAGATCTGAATCATAGTTTCCTCCCAGATACGGCACATGGCAAAGCCGGAGGATCCGGCTTTGCCCGTGTCAGAAAATGTATGTTCCGCAGCAGGACGGGAATCAGTCCATGTTGGGATAGAACTCGTCGACCAGATAGAACTCGCCGTTCTTAAAGCCGACGATCTCAACCATCTTGTTGAGGGGGTTGTGGGTAGCGGGATCCACGGAGAAGTGGTGGTCGGTGAAGAGATCCACATCGGCAGCGCCCTCGATGGCGTCTCGGATCTTCTCAGAATCCAGAGACTGGCTGGTCTCGATGCCGTACTCAAGGAGCTTGAGCGCATCGTAGCACAGGTAGACGAAGATGTTCGCGCCGTACTCGGGGTGCTTGGCGGTGAACTGCTCGGCAAAGGCCTTGTACTCCTCATTCTCGCCGTAAACGCCCACGGTCAGGATGGAGCCGTCCAGCGCATCGCCGCAGAGCTCCAGCAGCGTATCGTCATACACACCGTCAGTAAAGACAAACTTGAGGTTCAGACCCAGCTCCTTGGCCTGCTGTACCACGTAGGCGGGCTGCACGTAGGTGCCGGAGGGCATGAAGATGGCATCGATGTCCATGGAGGCGAAGTTGGTCAGCTGCGCACGGAAGTCAACATCCTTGTCCTGAATGGCAATGCGCTCCACCACCGAGCCGCCCAGCTTGCCGAAGGACTCCGTAAAGAAGTTGCAGATGTTCTGAGAATAGGGGTTGCCGTTGGTCTCGATCATGGCGACCTTGGTAATGCCCTGCTTCACCGCGTAGATGGCGGCGGCAGTGCCCTGATAGGAGTCGATGAAGGAAACGCGGAAGGCATAGGGGTGCAGAGTGCCGTCCTCGGCGACGGTGACCAGCTCATTGGTAGCGGAGGTAGCGATGAAGGGAACATGGGTCTGATCGCAGTACTCAGCCATGGGAATGGCGGCAGAGCTGGAGGAGGGGCCGAGAATGGCAATGGCATGATCGTTGTCGATCAGACGCTTGCAGGCATTCAGACCGTCGACCGCGTTGTCGGGCTGCATGTCATAGGCAACGAATTTGACCTGCTTGCCGAGGTAGCCGCCCTTGGCATTCAGCTCTTCAAAGTAGTCCTGCAGGAACTGCTGAGGCGGAACACCCACGTAGGCGTCCGCATTGGATAGATCCCCGATGTAGCCGATCACGACCGTGTTCTCATCCGTCTTGGAGGAGCCGCCGCAGGCGCACAGGGCAAGCATCATGGCCAGCGCAAGGAGCGCGGCAAGGAGCTTCTTAAGATTTTTCATTTTTCTCCCTCTTTCTGTAGTTTCTTTTTTCATTCACCTTATTTAGGTTTGTTTGAATAGTATAAGCGAAAATGCATATTTATGCAAGACGGAAAAAGGTACAAATTCCTGTTTCCCCCGTCTGTCTCCCTTCGTTTTTTTGCTGCAAAATCAGCCTGTGTGAGTGAGAGGCGCCCGGAGAAAAAGCGTTTTATATAATCGGATTGTTATACATACAACACGTATAACAATTCCTGCAGGCAGCCGAAAAACCTTCTCCGGGAAGCGCAAAAAGGCTCGCAGCGCCGCAGCGCCGCGAGCTTTTTATGGATTTCGGTCTGTCTGAAAGGGGCGGGAGGCTCAGGCGTTCGCGGCCTGCTCGCGCTCCATGTTGGCTTTGGCATACTCGGCGGCCTGCTCCTCCGTGAGCTTGTAGCCGAAGCCGATGATCAGCATGGCCAGCGCCGTGGTGCAGGCGGGGATCAGCGCCCAGATGGTCAGGAAGCGGCCCATGTCGTCTACAAAGGCAGCCGCCGTCTCCGTGGGGGCATGGTAGCCGGAGAGAGCCACGGCATAGCCTACCAGAGAGCCGCCCAGAGCAAAGCCGATCTTGGTGGGCCAGTTCATGACCGTAACGGCCATGGTACGGTTGTCCACGCCGGTGACGTAGTAGCCGTACTCGCCGCAGTCCAGATAGTAGGTGGTCATGAGCACGGTGTAGAGATACATACCGCCGGTGGACAGGCAGAGCATCACGGTGATGAAGAAGAGGTTGGCATTGCCCGCTGCGTCCACGGCGAAGAAGCGGATGCCCACCATCACGGCGGCATAAATGCCCCAGGCGATGAGCAGGGATTTCTTCTTGCCCAGCCTGCGGCCCAGAGCGGGGCCGGCCATGGAGCAGAGCAGCGCCACGATGCTGCGGGCCGTGAAGGCCACGGTCATGAAGTTGAAGTTATCGGTGGCGCGGAAGAAGTAGGCCGTAAGGCCGGTGAACACCTGACCGCCCACGGTATTCACGGTGAAGCCGAAAAAGAGCACCAGCATCTGCTTGTTGGTGACCACGGACTGCACCATTTCCTTCACGCTGGCAGTCTTTTTCCGGGGTGCGCCCTCCGTTGTGGGAGGATCGAAAGCCTGCACGCTGTGGGCAAAGATCAGGTTCGTGATGAGGAAGCACACGGAAAAGACCAGCGTGACCACGAAGAAGCCCAGAGAATCGGAGCCGGTCATGGACTTGACCAGATTGATGGCAGGCAGGGTGACGGCCGAGGTGATGATGGACGTGGCCGCGCCCACCTGAGTCTGGCGGGCCGTCAGGCGCTTGCGGTTCTCCATGTCGGCGCCGGCGAGCTTGGTAATGAGCGCGCCGCGGGCAGAGGCGGAGAAGTTCATGGAGCCGTGGAACATCACATAAAACACGCACACCACGGCAAGGCGGAGGTTCGGGCTGCTGATGAAGGCGGTGGTATCGAGCATCTGCACGATGTTGCCGAAGAAGAGCGTGAAGGTCAGCAGACGCACCCAGGAAAGGTACTTGCCGCGCTTCATGTTGCTCTTTTCAATGACGATGCCCGCCACCAGCGAGATGAGGAAGTCGCAGGTCTTGGCAATGAGCAGACCCGTACCGATGGCCAGCGGGCTGATTTTCAGATAATCGGTCAGGAACAGGGTCAGGTAGGTCAGGGGGACGGTCTGGGCCATCATGTTCATGCCCTGTGAGAGGGCAAAGAGGTTGATATGCCTGTTTTCGAGCTTTGGGGTTTCCATTTTTCTCTCCATTTCGGTCTTATTTTGGAGTCTCTCCCACTCCACAGGGCCGTATTATATCATCGAAGCGCCCGGAGAGCAACCGCTTTTTCCCGTGGCCGCAGCCCGGAAGGGGCTGAAAGGGGCGCCGTTTCTGCTCAGGGGAAAAGCTCACTGAGTCCGGCGCGAAGCCGTTCCCGCTCGCCGCTGCCGTTGGTGGGGAAGCGCAGGAGGGGCAGGCCGTATTCCGAAAGAATGTGATCCTTCATTCTGTCCCGCTCCGCCTGACGGGTTCCCTCCCGATGGTAGCGGAAGCCGTCCACCTCGATGGCGAGGACAGGAGCCTTTGTGACCCGGTTGAAGATCAGGAAATCCAGATGGGACAGGCCTGTATTCACGAACCGCCGCTCCTCCTCGCTCATCCGCGTCTGATCCCGGAAGATCAGCTGCAGCTCCGGGTGGCAGGCCACCTCCAGCGGCAGCTCTCCCCGCTCTGCCAGCACCTCGCGGATGAGCGCATACATCAGGTTCTCGGAATCGTATTCCGACACCCGGCCGTGCTTCTTCAGATAGGCCATACGGCTCTCCCGGTAGTCGGCGTACAGAAAATCGAACACGGAGGAAACCGCGCTGTGCTGCACCTCACAGCCCCGGTAGCGGATATAACCGATGAGGTCTCCCACATTGCTGCCCGGGGGCTGGGGCGCATCGG
>JAGHSH010000118.1 GCA_018065965.1 Candidatus Apopatocola equi | reverse complement strand
CCACTGCCCGCTCTGCCCGGCTCTCTCCTTGCATCCATCGGAGCAGAACAACAGGGAGCCGCTTCAGCCTCCATCAGAACATGCTCCCGCTGACGGGCTCTGGGACGAGCGTGCGAGTGTACATAATTGTCATCTATGAAACTCTGAATATCGGAAAAACGCTGTTTTCCAATTAAAACGCTCTTTTCGCTGTAGATGACCAGATAGAGCTCCATGTCGGAATGCTCCAGATGCTCCCGCATGGTCTCTACGGCGATATCCAGCGCTTCTTCCATGGGATAGCCGTAAATGCCGGCAGAGAGCAGCGGAAAGGCACCGGAGCGGCACTCCTTTTCCTCCATCAGCCGCAGAGCACTGCGGTAGGCAGAGCGCAGCAGCTCAGCCTCTCCCTGTGTGCCGCCCTGCCAGACCGGCCCTACGGCGTGAATGATGTACCTGCAGTTCATGCCGAAGCTGTCGGTGAGGACGGCGCTGCCGGTGGGACAGCCGCCCAGAGCTTTGCAGGCCTTCCCCAGTGCGGGTGCATCCGAGGCAGCGAAGATGGCTCCGCAGACGCCGCCGCCGGGACGCAGTTGGGGATTGGCTGCATTGATGATGGCGTCGCAGGACATATGAGTGATATCATTTCGGACGATGTGCAGCGGCATACCGGATCCTCCCATTTTTTATGACTATCATAGCATATCTGCCGATATTTTACAAGGAATCACTCCCCTGCCCGCAGCTATTTTTCCTCAGTCGCTCTGCTGCAGACCCAGCGAAGAAAAAAGCACCGGGCTGCACAGGCAGCCCGGTACGAAGATGCGGGGATGGATTACCACTTGATCACCTTGGGTTCAGCGCCGAAGGCACTGATGGTGGCGGTGGCGTCCTTGATGTAGAGAACCTCGGTGTTGTCATCGTCGGCCTTGTAAGACTTCTGAAGGTTGGGATAAGCATCCAGCATGCTCTGCTTGGCTTCGATGCGCTCATCGGCCACGGCGGTGCCGGCGATGCGGACCCACTTGCCCTTGCCGAACGCGCAGATCTCCACCTTGGGATTGGCGTGCATCTGCTTGGAAACGTCCTTGACCTTGCCGGTCTGGATGTAGAGCTTGCCCTCAAAAATGTTCACGGTGCCGAAGGGACGAACGCGGGGCTGATCACCCTCAACAGTGGCCAGATAATAGGTGCCGCACTCTTTGACGAAATCATAAACTTCCTGCATGATGAAATCCTCCTTCAATCAGTTTATTCTATCATAATCTGAAAATCCGCCTCTGTCAAGACAGAAACTCCCAGTGTCTGCGCCTTTGTGAGCTTGCTGCCGGGGTTTTCGCCGGCGAGAACATAAGCGGTCTTTTTCGAGACCGAGCCGGACACCTTGCCGCCGAAGGACTCGATGATGGCGCTTGCCTCCTCGCGGGTATATGCGGAGAGCGTGCCGGTCAGCACAAAGGTCTTGCCAAGGAAACGGTTATCCTTCTGCTCACTGAGAGAGCGCATATTCACGCCCGCCTCCCGGAGCAGGGAAAGCTGATGCCGGGTCTGGGGATCTTCAAACCACGCCGCGATATACCCTGCGGTAACGGGGCCGATGTCGTCCACGGCCATCAGCTCCATGAGTGTAGCGTTCTCCAGTGCCTCCATGGAACCGAAGGTGCGGGCAAGCACCTTGGCGGCCTTGCTGCCGACCTGCCGGATACCGAAAGCACAGAGCAGCCTTGCGAGATCGTTTTCCTTGCTCTTTTCGATCTCTGCCATCAGGTTCTCTGCAGACTTTTTGCCCATGCGATCCAGCGCAGCCACAGACTGGGCATCCAGTGAGTAGATATCCGCAGGGGTACGGATGAGTTCGCTGGAGATCAGCGCCTCGGAGAGCGCGATGCCGAGTCCCTCAATATCCATTCCCTCCCGGGAGGCGAAATGGACTACGTTCCGCAGCAGCTGAGCGGGACATTCCGCGCCGGTGCAGCGCAGGAAGGAACCGTCTGGATCCCGCTCGACCCGCGCTCCGCAGACTGGGCAGGTATCGGGCAGACGGAAGGGCACGGTGCCCTCGGGCCGCTCTTCGGGGAGTACCCGGAGCACCTCCGGGATGATCTCCCCCGCCTTGCGGACGATGACCGTGTCGCCGATGCGCACATCCAGCTTGTCGATAAAGTCCTGATTGTGCAGCGTTGCGTTGGTAACGGTGGTTCCGGCCAGTCGGACGGGCTCGATCACGGCCTTGGGGGTCAGAACGCCGGTGCGGCCCACCTGCACGGTGATATCCCGTACCACAGAGGGCTTTTCCTCCGGCGGGTATTTGTATGCGCAGGCCCAGCGGGGCGCCTTGGCCGTGGAGCCGAGAAGCTCTCTCTGGGAGAAGAGGTTCGCCTTGATGACGGCTCCGTCAATGTCGCAGGGATATTCCTCCCGCTGCTCGCCGATGCGCACGACCTCGCTGCGGATCGCCTCCTCCCCCCTGCAGAGCAGGTGCGGGATCACAGGCAGACCCAGAGAGGCCATGTAATCCAGCGACTCCGCGTGGGTCGCAGGCATCTCGCCGCTGGTGAGCTGAATGTTGAAGATATAGATATCGAGCTTGCGGCTCTTTGTTACGGAGGCGTCCTTCTGCCGCATACTGCCTGCAGCGGCATTGCGTGGATTGGCCAGCAGCGTTTCGCCGCGGATCTCCCGCTCCGTATTCAGCTCTTCAAAAACGCTGCGGGACATATAGACCTCGCCGCGGACGATGAGCCGCTCGGGAGCGATTTTCAGTTCCAACGGAAGATTGCGCAGGGTGCGGAGATTATCGCTGACATCTTCACCAATGCTGCCGTCACCGCGGGTCGCGCCCCGGTAAAAGCGGCCGTTTCGGTATTCAATGGCCATGGACAGACCGTCGATCTTCGGCTCCACGCTGTAAACGGGCTCCTCCCCCAGACTCTCTGCCGTCCTGCGGAGAAAATCGGAGAGCTCCTCATAGGAGAACACATCGTTCAGACTCTCCAGCGGCACCTCATGCTGCACGGGAGAGAACTGCGTGCTGCTGTGTCCGCCCACATGCTGGGTGGGAGAATTGGGGTCAAAGGCCTCCGGGTGCTTTGCCTCCAGCTCCTCCAGTCTGCGGTAGAGCGCATCATATTCGAAATCGGAAATTAAAGGGGCGTCCAGATCGTAATAGGCGACATTGTAGCGCTCAATGTCCTCCCGGAGCTGCCGCAGCTCCTGCAGCTCGTCCATTATTCCACCATCCTCTCCAGAGCACTCAGTACGCCGAGCTTGCCGGACTCATAGGTAAGACCGCCCTGCAGGAAGCCCAGATAGGGCTCGCGCAGAGGGCCGTCACAGCTGAGCTCCAAAGAGGAGCCCTGAATGAAGGTACCGGCGGCCATGACTACCTGACTTTCGTAGCCGGGCATGGGAGCGGGCATGGGGGCGGCGTAGGCATCCACCGGAGAACCGGCCTGGATGCCCTGACAGAACTTTACAAGGTTTTCGGCCGACTCCAGACGGATGGTCTGAATGATGTCGGAACGCTT
>JAGHSH010000127.1 GCA_018065965.1 Candidatus Apopatocola equi | reverse complement strand
GAGAAGGCACAGCTCCGCCGTGCTCTCATGGGCCCGAAGCGCCACAATCCGCCCCTCGTCATACCGGCGTTCCCACTGATATTCCCCCAGAGGGAGCCGTCCGTCCTGCAGAAGGCAGAGTCCGCTGCCTGCTCCCGTCAGCTCGGCGGCGCTTTGATAGTCCGCCTCCAGATAGCTGCACACCGGCTCGCCGGGAGCAGCGCCTTCGATGGGAAGATAATACACGGCGCTGCCGTTCTCCTCGAGGATGATCCCGTAGAGTCCCCGATCACAGAGCAGGCACTGCTCTCCGCAGCCCACCAGCGCGGCGCACTCCGGCTCCGCCCCTGATTCCAGTGAGTAGACGCCCAGCTGCAGATAGCTGCTGCTGCCGCGGTCGCAGAGATACACAGCCTCACTTGCAAGGGCTGTCCATTCCTCGCCCTGCCAGTAGCCCGGAAGCGTCCCGTCGCAGAAGCTGTCGTCCGAATAGATCTCGCGGTCGGTGACCAGCAGAAGCCGTCCCTCACTGATCAGGCAGGTGCTGAGACTGCCGGACTGGGAGAAGCCCCGCATCCACCGGGGCTCTGCGGTAGAGGAGATGTCATAGATATCCACGGTGCAGCGGGAGGAATCCTCAGAGATCCACGCACCGTCCGCCTCGCGGATGCTGTAGTCAAAAAGGTCGGAGAGAACGGCCAGCCGCGTCCCGGAGAGCAGAAGGGCGGCGCATTGCTTTTCACTCCCCTGCCATATGCCCTCGCTCTCCTCTTCCTTCCAGAAGAAGCCCAGCTGCAGAGAGTCCAGACGGACAGCGCCGTTGGGCGTGATCCGGCAGATCTCCAGAGAATAGTCCGTAAGAAGATACGCAATATCGCCGGTATAGGCCGTGAGATCGCCGCGGCACTCCCCTCTGGAAACAAAATCCTGTTTAAAATTCCTTTCGCTGCGCTCACTCAGATCCCGAATCAGCTCATCCCGGGAGCCAGCCCTCCGGAGCGAGACAGGCACCGGCGTCGGCAGCGGCGCGCTCTCCTCCTGCGGGAGAGGGGACGGGGTGACGGTCTGCCCCTGCTCCGTTTTGCCGGAGCAGGCGGTGAGAAGCAGGACAGAAAGGAGGATCAGCAAAGGTTTTTTCATCAGTTTCTCCGATATCTCAGCGTTTTTTTGCGTTGCAAAAGAAAAAATCGTACAAATTCCTTTCTTTTACAATTTTGTTCTTTACATCTTCGACTGATTGTAGCATAATATTTGCATAATTCCAAGCCTGAGGAGGCATTTTTTATGCGTACAATCGGCGTTATTTCCAGAGGTATCCGTACTCCCATTATCCGTCAGGGCGATGATCTTGCCACGATCGTGACCGAAAGCGTTCTGGCTGCTGCCCAGGAAGGCGGCTTTGAGTTCCATGACCGCGACATCGTTGCCGTTACCGAGTCCGTTGTGGCCCGTTCCGCCGGCAACTATGCTCATGTGAAGGATATTGCCGACGATATCAAGGCCAAGTTCGGCTGCGACCATCTGGGCGTGATTTTCCCCATCACTTCCCTCAACCGTTTCGCCGTGGTGCTCAAGGGCGTTGCCATGGGCGTGAAGAAGCTGACCCTTATGCTCAGCTACCCCACCGACGAGGTCGGCAACCACCTCTTTGATGAAGACCTTCTGGAGGAGAGCGGCATCAACCCCTACAGTGACGTTCTCACCGAGGAGCAGTACCGCACCGCTTTCGGCTACGCCGTGCATCCTTTCACCGGCGTGGACTACGTTGCCTACTACAAAGAGCTTATTGAGAGCGTCGGCTGCGAGGCCGAGGTCATCTTCGCCAATCAGGCGGAAGCGATCCTCGCCTACACCAAGAACGTTCTCTGCTGCGACATCCACACCCGCCGCCGCACCCAGCGCCGTCTGATGAAGGCCGGCGCCGAGAAGGTGCTGTGCATGGATCAGATCCTCACTGAGAGCTTGAACGGCTCCGGCTGCAACGAGCAGTTCGGTCTGCTGGGCACCAACAAGGCCACCGAGGACACCGTGAAGCTCTTCCCCAGAGACTGCCAGAGCTTTGTGGACACCCTTGCCGAAAAGATGGCTGCCGCCACCGGCAAGAACATCGAGTGCATGATCTACGGCGACGGCGCTTTCAAGGATCCCGTGGGCAAGATCTGGGAGCTGGCTGACCCTGTGGTCTCCCCCGCCTGCACCAAGGGCCTGCTGGGCACCCCCAACGAGGTCAAGATCAAGTATCTGGCCGACAATGACTATGCCGGTCTCAGCGGCGAGGAGCTTCGTTCCGCCATTCAGGCCTCCATCCGCGAAAAAGACAGCAATCTGGTCGGCAATATGGTTTCCGAGGGTACTACCCCTCGTCAGCTCACCGATCTGATCGGCTCTCTCTGCGACCTGACCAGCGGCTCCGGCGACAAGGGCACTCCCGTTATCTTCATTCAGGGTTATTTCGACAATTATTCCATGAACTGATGCCTTATACATCCGCCGCGGACATTCGTTATCGCGGCGGATGCTTTTTGATATTTTGCACAAAAGCTCGCAGCCGACCGGACGATTATTGGCATAAATCTCACTTGCTTTTTTCGTCAGATACTGTAAAATAAAGATATAACATCCATTGAGTGACAGGGGGTACGGGTACATAATTCTTCTCGAGGAGCGCATCCGTCGTGATGGCATTGTCAAGAAGGGTGACATTCTCAAGGTAGACTCTTTCCTGAACCATCAGATGGATTGCGCTCTCTTTGTGGAAATGGGCAAGGAGTGGGCGCGTCTTTATGCCGACTGCGGCGTGAATAAAATACTTACGATCGAGGCATCCGGAATCGGGATGGCGTCTGTTGCCGCCCTTGAATTCGGATGTCCTGTTGTCTTTGCAAAGAAGTCTCTGAGCAGCAATATGTCCGGTGATTTCTGGGAAAGCTCCGTTCATTCCTACACGCACAACGTAGACCGCACGGTTCTGGTCTCCAAGGAATTTCTCGGCAAGGGCGACAGGGTTCTCATCATCGATGATTTCCTTGCCACCGGCTCCGCTCTGCTGGGTCTGGTGGAGCTTGTCCGGCAGTCCGGCGCAGAGCTGGTCGGCTGCGGCATCGCCATTGAGAAGGTCTATCAGGAAGGCGGCAGCACGCTCCGCAGCAAGGGTGTGCGCGTCGAATCCCTGGCCCGGATCGCATCCATGGATGAGGAAGGCGGCATCGTTTTCTGCTGAGCGTTTTTCAAGTTAATAGTTACCGCGATATATATCAAATGATGTGGTTTTGAAGTCTCTACCCGGCCGCCGTAAATGGCCGGACTATCGCGCGGAAGCTGCGGGCAGCATTTTGGCTGTTCTGCGCTGTTCCGTGCTGTTGGAGACAGGAAGCCCTGTCTCCTTTTTTCGTACCCCACGGCCGTCGGGCCGAAAAAATATCAGAAGAGCAAACACTAAAAATTATCAGGAGGAAAACAAATGAAAAAGCTCATTTCCCTGCTCCTTGCTCTGACCCTGTGCTTCTCTCTCGCTGCCTGCGGCGGCTCCAAGGAAGAGGCCAAGACCGAGACCCCCGCCGAAGAGGCTGCCCCCGCTGTTGAGGAGGCCGCTCCTGTCGAGGAGACCGCTGCCGTTGCCGTGA
>JAGHSH010000146.1 GCA_018065965.1 Candidatus Apopatocola equi | reverse complement strand
AACAACGGCTGAGCTGGAGGATTCCATGGACTACGAGGGCATGATGCAGCTGGGCAAGGATCACAAGGAACACTTCGACAAGTTTGCCGACGCTGTCCGCAAGGCCTATCCCAAGGCGCTCATTCTGGGTGACGGAGCCTGCTCCCGCTGCAAGGAGTGCACCTATCCCGATGCTCCCTGCCGCTTCCCCGAGCTGCAGAGCTCCAACATGGAGGCCTTCGGCATGATCGTCAGCGAGGTCTGCAAGCGCAATGATATTCCTTACTACTACGGCCCCGGCACCCTGACCTACGTGGGCTGCGTGCTGGTGGAGTGATTCCCACCCATTGAAAAAAGAAAAGGCTCTGCTGCAAACTTTGCAGCAGAGCCTTTTCCATGTTACGCGCGGACAAAGGAATCAATTTCCCTCTGCAGCAGGCGAAAGACATTTGCCAACAGATATCCGTCCGCGATGGCGTGGTTCATCCGAACGCTCACGGGCATGAGATACCTTCCGTTCTCCTCCCGGTACCTGCCCCAGTTCACAATGGGGGCGAAAAACAGATACCCGTCCGGCAGCTCGATATTCAGCGAATCGTAAGAGAGCCAGGAAATATAGGAGGCGTCAAACCAGTTCGGGTGATTGGCCGCGTCCAGACCGTATTCCCGCGTTTTCTTCGCCTGCTCCAGATCGTTCTCCGCATTCCGGTAGAACACGCTGTAGTCCTCGTCATAGAGCGTATAAACGGGGGAACAGGTCTCCGTGTCCTCGTGGAAAACATATTGTGTGGGGTGGATGGTATCGTAGCAGATGAGCTCGTCCGTTTGCCATAAATACCCCATCCTGTAATCATCCCGTGAATTCAGAACCTTGGAGAGGATATAGAGGAAATTGAGATAAAATTTCGTTCCCGTTTCTTTGGAGCGGCGAATGAGCTCCGTCACATCGATTCTGGCCGTCATGGAGGTCGAGCATTTGCAGTCCTCCGAAAAGTGCCGGAAAACGCCTTTCCGGTAATAGGTTTCCCGGTCGATTACTCTATAGTTCATGGTATACCTCCGAAAGAGGAAATCCGGAAGCGGTAAAGGATCCGCTTCCGGCTTTCGGCATTTTTTATCAGTCCAGCACGTTGATCTTGGTGATCACGGGCTGGTTGGAATTGGTCACATAGCCGTCGCCGTTGCCCTCCACGCCGGAGCAGATGGCCTCCACCACGTCCATGCCGGTGATCACATAGCCGAACACGGCAAAGTCACCGTCCAGATAGGTGGCGTCGGTCTTGAGAATGTAGAACTGGCAGGAGGCAGAGTCGTAGTGGGTGCCTCTGGCCATGCCAATGGCGCCGCGGGTGTTGGAGAGGGTGTTGTTGCAGCCGTTGGCGGTGAATTCGCCCTGAATGGTAGCGCCGGAGGAGCCGGTGCCGTTGCGGTTGGGATCGCCGCCGTAGATGCCGAAGTTGCTCAGCACCCGGTAGAAGCTGGAGCCGTCATAGAAGCCCCGCTTGGCCAGATTCAGAAAGTTGGCGGTCGTAACGGGCGCGGTGTCGCCATTGAGCTCCACGGTGATCGTGCCGTAGTCCGCCACCACGATCTCGGCATGGTGGGTGCCTTTCCAGCTCTTTTCGCCGCAGCCCGCAAGAGCGAAGAGCAGCAGCACGCAGAGAAGAAGGGAAACGAATCTTTTCATCAGACAATCCTCCTTGGCCTGTTTATTTCAGCGTTTTGGCGAAGGAAGAAAGGGCTTCCTTCTCTTCGGCGCATTCCTCCCGGCTGTTGCCCCGGGCGAGAACGTATATCTTGATCTTCGGCTCCGTGCCGGAGGGACGCACTACCAGTCGGCTGCCGCCGCTCAGCGCAAAGCTCAGCACGTTGCTGCCGACGATGTGGGTGGGGACGGTGCTTCCGTCCGCCAGGGCGGTGATCTGCCCGCGCAGATAATCGGACACAGACTCCACGCGCAGGCCGTTCATTTCCTTCGGCGGCTCGGAGCGGAGCTTTTCCATGAGCGCGTCCATCTCCCGCACGCCGTCCACGCCGTACATATAGAGATTCAGCGTCTCTTCGGCATAGAAGCCGTATTTTTCATAGAGCTCATCCATGGCGTCCAGCAGGGTCTTTCCCTGCGCATACCAGTGGGCGGCCATTTCCGCGATCAGCATGGAGGCGGTCACGGCGTCCTTGTCGCGGACGTAATCACCCATCATGTAGCCGTAGCTCTCCTCAAAGGCCAGCAGATAGGAATAGCTGCCGTCCCTGTCATACTCGGCGAGCTTTTCGGCCATGAACTTGAAGCCCGTGAAGGTCTCCTCATAGCGGATACCCCAGTGCTCGCAGACGGCGCGAACCATGCCGGAGCTGACGATGGTGGTGATGGCGGCGCTCTTCTCAGGCAGCGTACCCTTCCGGGCGCGGGCAGAGAGGATATAGTCCAGTAGCAGAATGCCCATCTGATTGCCCGTGACGGGCACATACTCGCCGCCGCGGGGCACCAGTACGCCCACCCGGTCGCTGTCCGGGTCGGTGCCGATGATGAGCGCCGCGCCGACCTTTTGGGCCAGCTCCACGGCCAGGGCAAAGCCCTCCGGGTTTTCCGGGTTGGGGCTCTTTACCGTGGGGAAGGAGCCGTCGATGACCATCTGCTCCTCCACGCCGAAGAGCTTCTTCACGCCGATGGCGCGCAGCGCCTCCGGCACCAGCCGGTAGCCGCAGCCGTGGAAGGGCGTATAGACCACC
>JAGHSH010000282.1 GCA_018065965.1 Candidatus Apopatocola equi | reverse complement strand
CGGTCATGGGAGCCCAGCAGATTCAGCCCGAGAGCAGGTTTTCCCGGGGATAATGCTCCCGCAGGCACTCCAGTGCCTCCGCGCAGGCAAAGGCGCTGCACTCGCCCCTGGCAAAGCCCAGCAGAGCGGCGCGCAGGGGATAGTTCATCACGCCGTCCAGCTCACGGCCGCCGAAATACGCGCGGCGCCGGCCGTAGCTCTCCTTGTTGGATGCGTCCTCCCAGACCTCGCCCAGCAGCACCGCATCACTCTTTTCGCTCTTCACCGCCCTGCGGACGGCACGGATAAATTCGTCGGGCAGCTCGTCGGCCACGTCCAGCCGCCAGCCGGAGGCTCCCAGCCGCAGCCAGCGGCGCAGGATGCCGTTCTCGCCGCAGATATACTCCAGATAGCTCTCCCGCAGCTCCTCCACATTGGGCAGGTCGGGCACATTCCACCAGCACTCATAGCCGTGGGGATACTGCTCCCCGAAGCGGAACCACTCCCGGTAGCGCTCCCCGGTGCCGTAATTGCCGCAGCGGTCAAAATAGCGGCTGTCCGCCCCCGTGTGGCTGAAAACGCCGTCCAGCAGGATGCGGATGCCCCGCTCCCGCGCCCGCTCGCAGAGCCGCACGAAATCCTCCTCCGTGCCCAGCAGCGAATCAATGCGCTCATAATCCCCGGTGTCATAGCGGTGGCTGCTGCAGGCCTCGAAAATGGGGTTGAGATACAGGCAGCTCACCCCCAGAGAGGCCAGATAGTCCAGCTTTTCCTCCATGCCCCGCAGGGTTCCGCCCCAGAAGGGCCATGCGCTGACAGCCTGTCGCTCGTCCCGGGGATAGAAGGGCGGCGTGTCCCAGTCGGGCACCAGAAAGCGGTAGGAGCCCCGGCGCTTTTCCGGCTGCCGGGGCACATAGGCCGCCTCCCGGGCAAAGCGGTCGGGAAAGATCTGATAGACCAGAGCGTTTTTGAACCAGCCGGGGGTCTCGCAGGGCTCATATACCGTGATCTGCCGGGGCGGCGTAGCCTCACCGGGGGCAAGGAAGCGGTAAAAGAGCAGGCCGCTCTGCTCCGGCGCGGTGAATTCTGCGCGGAAGCGGTCTCCCCGGCGCTCCATGGGCAGGATACGCTCCTCCCCGCCGTCCGCCCGCAGGGCAAGCTGCACGCTCTCCCGATCGGAGCTTAGCGCAAGCACGATCCGCGTCCCGCACGCTGCCGCCCCCACAGGACTTCTGTCCTCTTCCCGATCCCAGAAATGCAGGATCATGAGCAGAGCTCCCGGTAGATATCCCGGTAGCTGGCGGCGGAGCGCTCCCAGCCGAAGCGTTCTGCCATATCCCGCTCCGTCAGCGCCCGCCATGCCGCCGCGTCGCCGTATACCTGCACGGCGCGTTCCATGGCCGCCAGCAGCGCCTCCGGGGTGCAGTCCTCAAAGCAGAAGCCGGTGCCGCCCTCGCCGGCATATTCCGTCACGCTGTCGCGCAGTCCGCCGGTGGCGCGCACCAGCGGCACCGTGCCGTAGCGCATGGCGATCATCTGAGAAAGGCCGCAGGGCTCAAAGCGGGAGGGCATCAGCAGCACATCCCCGCCGGCATAGAACAGACGGCTCAGCTTCTCGGAAAACTCGATGCGGGTGGCCATGCTGCCGTTGCTGTCCAGAGCGGCCAGCGTCAGCGTCTGCTCCAGCTCACGATCGCCGGTGCCCAGCACGGCCAGCTGCAGCTTCCTTTCCCGGAGCCGGGGCAGCAGTGCGCAGAGCAGGTCTACGCCCTTCTGCTCCGTCAGACGGCTGACCATCACGAACAGGGGCGTATCCGGCTCCTCC
>JAGHSH010000122.1 GCA_018065965.1 Candidatus Apopatocola equi | reverse complement strand
GTGCGGTACGACCCTGGCGCTCTGCGGCATGTATTTTCTCTGCATCACTAAGGACTTTTCCGTGGAGCTGGGGGACGGCCTGATGCTCCTGTGCGCCGTCTGCTTCTCCTGGCAGATCCTCGCCATTGATCACTATTCGCCTTTGGTGGACGGTGTGCGTCTCAGCTGCTGGCAGCTGCTGAGCTGCGGGGGCATGTCCCTGCTGGCCATGGCGATTTTTGAAACGCCCACCCTCTCCGGCATCCTGACGGCGTGGCTGCCCATCTGCTATGCGGGCATCCTCAGCTGCGGCGTGGCCTATACGCTGCAGGTGGTCTGCCAGCGGGAGGTGGAGCCCGCCCTGGCCTCGCTGGTCATGAGTCTGGAGAGCGTGTTCAGCGTACTCTTCGGCTGGCTCCTGCTGGGTCAGCGACTCAGCGCCCGGGAGCTGCTGGGCTGCGCACTGACCTTCGGTGCCGTCCTACTGGTGGAGCTTGCGCCCGCACCGAAAAAGAAAAAGGAAGTATACTGACAGAATGAAGAAATATTTCGGCACCAAAGCCTTTTACAAAACCGTTATTGCGCTGCTGCTGCCCATGCTGCTGCAGAACACCGCCAGCAGCTTTGTGAATCTGCTGGACAATCTGATGGTGGGGCGCACGGGCACCGAACAGATGTCCGGGGTGTCCATCGTCAATCAGGTGATGTTTATCTATAATCTCTGCATTTTCGGCGGTACCTCCGGAGCGGGCATCTTCGCCGCTCAGTATTACGGCAAGGGTGACCGGGACGGCGTGCGTCAGTGCCTCCGCTTTAATCTGCTGGTGGTGACGCTCTTTACCGTGCTGGCGGCCGCCGTGCTGAAGCTCTTCGGCACGCCGCTGATCTCCCTCTTCCTGACCGATGACGGGCAGGCCGACCTGGCTGAGACCCTCCGGCAGGGGCAGGGCTATCTGCGCATCATGCTGCTGGGCATCGCCCCCTTCGCCCTGACCAACGCCTATTCCGGCATCCTCCGCAGCTGCGGTGCACCCGATGTGCCCATGAAGGCCGGTATTCTGGCACTGCTGGCCAATCTGGCGGGCAACTATGTTCTCATCTTCGGCAATTTCGGCTTCCCCGCCCTGGGCGTCCGGGGCGCGGCCATCGCTACGGTGATCTCCCGCTATCTGGAGGCCGGTATGCTGCTGGCGGTCTGCCGCCGCCGGAGACTCGGCTACACGGAGGGACTGCTGAAGGGCTTCCGCATCCCCAAACCGCTTTTCCTCTCCATCCTCGTGAGCAGTCTGCCGCTGCTCTGCAATGAGCTTTTCTGGTCTCTGGGTGAGACGACCCTGACCCAGAGCTATTCCCTCCGGGGCATCACGGCCATTGCCGCCTTTAACATCGCCAACGTGGTCATGATGGTCTGCGGCAACATCCAGCAGACCCTCGGCGGCTGTGTGGGTATCATTCTGGGCAACGCACTGGGCACAGGCGATTTCGACAAGGCCCGGGAGGACTGCCCCCGGCTCATGATGCTGGCGCTGCTGACCAGCGGCGTCACGGTGGCTCTGATGCTCCTCGTTGCCCCGCTGGTGCCGGAGTTCTACAACACCGGCGAGGGTGTAAAGGCGGCGGCCCGCGGCCTGATCTATACCTGCGCCATCTTCCAGCCCTTCGGCGCGGTGGTGCATTCGGCCTACTTTGCCATCCGCAGCGGCGGCCGGACGCTGCTGACCGTGGTGTTTGACAGCCTCTTTACCTGGGTGGTGGTCGTCCCGACGTGCTACCTGCTGATCCACTATACGCAGCTTCCTCTGCTGCGGGTCTATTTCTTTGTGAACTGCACCACCGTGGTCAAGACCTTCTTCGGCCTCTACCTGCTGAAAAAGGGCGTCTGGATCCGGAATCTGGTCACGGAGTGAAAGGAGAGCAAGCCATGAAAATCTATTTCTGCGGCTCCATCCGGGGCGGGAGGAACGATGCCGCCCGCTATAAGCGCATGATCGACGCCCTCAAGCCCTACGGAACCGTTCTCACGGAGCACGTAGGCGACCCGGCGCTGACCGACAAAGGCGGCGACGGCGGCAGCGCCTATATCTGGCAGCGGGACACCGCGTGGCTGCGGGAGTGCGATCTGGTCATTGCTGAACGTACCCAGCCCTCTTTGGGGGTGGGCTATGAGCTGGC
>JAGHSH010000249.1 GCA_018065965.1 Candidatus Apopatocola equi | reverse complement strand
GGAAACACATGCTATTATACACAGGCTATCCGGGTGTGGCGAAGTTTGGTATCGCGCTTGAATGGGATTCAAGAGGCCGCTAGTTCGAATCTAGTCACTCGGACCAAAAGCTCTGTCGAAAGACAGAGCTTCTTTTTTCCTTTATTTTTCTTTTTCCGCTCTTGACAAAGCAGGAAACACATGCTATTATACACAGGCTATCCGGGTGTGGCGAAGTTTGGTATCGCGCTTGAATGGGGTTCAAGAGGCCGCTAGTTCGAATCTAGTCACTCGGACCAAAAAGAAGGACTCATCACGAGTCCTTCTTTTTTCATTTTTCGTTCCTGCTTTATTCAATGCGGATGCCCAGACCGTCGAGAAGATCCAGCACCTCGGGGTAGGTGAAGCGAGCGCCCTGCAGGCGGTTGTTGTTCACATCGATGATAAAGCCTCCCGCATGACGGAAATCAGCCTTTCGGAGATCGCAGCGGAAAAACTCCGTGTCGGTCAGCTCGCAGGAGCGCAGGTCGCTCTCGGAGAGGTCGCAGTCGGCAAAGGTGCAGTGAGTCAGCGCTGACGCTGAAAAGTTGAATCTCTTAAAATTCATGGAGGAAAAGCTGCCGTAGCGGATGCGGCAGTTTTTCATTTTCTCGATAGGCTCCCCGAAGGGGCCGTCCGGCTTCAGCAGCGCCCAGTTGAGCCCCAGCACGGTGCAGTCCTCAAACTCACAGTATTTCAGCTCGCTGCTGCGGGTCTTTACCTGAGAGATCGTGCAGGAGAGGAAGCGGCACTCCCGGAAGGAGCAGCGCAGGAGCTGCAGCTCCTCAAAGCTGCAGGCGCGGAACTCACCGTCCACAAATTCCCCGCCGGAGAGGGTCTCGCCACTCATGCGCAGGGATTCAAAGCACTCTCCCTCATAGTAGTCCAGCTCTCTCATTTCTCGCTCTTCTGCTCCTCTTCTCTCCTCGCTCTTGTCCGCTGGGGCCGAACGTAGGGATGGCTGAGTCCGCGGACGATGCCGTCCAGCTCCGCCACAACCTCATCCCTCGGCGCGGTGCCATGGAATACATTCTCCATGACCCGAAGCAGCTGATCCAGATCTCCCCGGATCGCCCACTGGCAGACCATCCGCAGAAATGTATAGCGGGTCAGGTGAAATTGTGCCAGATGCTCCCGGAGCTTCTCCGCCTCCTGCCGGCTGATGCGGCATGCAACAGTGGTGTAGTTCTCCGCATCCCATGTTTTCTGTCTGCTTCTGTCCATCTGTTTTCCTCCTTCGGATGTACTGTTAACAGTAATCATCATACAGAGTTTTTCCCACTTTGTCAAGCGTTTTTTCGCGGCGGTTACGGCTCCGCTTTTGTCATGAGCTTTTTCTCCACCGCATAAGACCAGAGAAAGCCCCGGAGGGAGCCGTCCGCAAAGCGCAGCACCACCGTGCTGCCGTTGAAGGACTGTACCTTCCCCAACCCAAAGTGCTTATGCCGGTAGCTCTCCCCCACCGCCGGAGCTTCCGGCGGTGCGGTCTCCGCAGACAGAGGGCTTTTCCCGGCAAGCAGCCACGGGCGAAGCTCCCGCAGGAAGGCAGAGGGCCGATCCTGATACTGGAAGAAGCAAAGTTCGTTTTTCGCCCGGGTCATGGCCACATACAGCAGCCGTCTCTCCTCAGAGGCGGTTTTTTCTTCTTCCTCCCCTCTGGCCTCCGCATCGGTCACAGAGGGAAGAACGCCGTCATGGACGTCCAGCAGGAACACCCGCTCGTATTCCAGTCCCTTGCTGGAATGGATCGAGGAGAGGAGAAAGGGTACGGCGGGATCGTTCACATGGTTGGCGATCAGCTCCCGGAGCTCGCTCAGGCGGCGGAGGAAGTCCTCCGGCCCCCCGGTATACTCCCCCAGCAGGAGCAGGATGGGGTACTTTTCCTTATCCAGCTTTCGCTGCTCCACAAAGCTGCCGTAATCCAGCGCCCGCCAGACCCGCTCGATGACCGTCCTGCCCTCGTCCCGTCGGAGCTGGGCGAACTGGGCGGAAAGCTCGATGGCCGAATTGTTTACATAATCCGGAACATCCGTCATGTTTTTCAGCTCATCGAGCACGCTTGTACCATTTTTCCGGGCAATTTTCACGGCGGCTGTTGCCGCGTCCCGGGTGATGAAGCGGCCTAATTTATAATAGATGCGCAGAAAGCGCTCCCCGTCCCGCTCATCCAGAGCGAAGCGGAGGATATCACAGACATCGGTGACCACACGGTGGGAGAAGAAGGTGCCGTCTGCCGCCCGGCAGCGGTAAGGGATGCCCTGCCGCTCCAGCCGGTCGATGAGCGGCAGAACGCTGTCGTTGTTCCGATAGAGCACGGCGGTCTCCCGCGTGCAGGTCTTTGCCGTCTGCACCAGCGCGGTATACTGGTTCTCCCGCCACATGACCGGGAGCAGCTTCAGCACCGCATCGTCCGTACGAAAGGCGCGGAGCGTCTTGGGAAAACGGTCGCGGCTCTTTTCCACAAAGTGCTGCGCCAGCTCCACGATCTTTTTGCCGCTGCGGAAGTTTTCCTCCATCTTCAGCACCCGGGCGGGGGCATAATCCTGCTCGAAGTGCAGCAGCGCCTCCGGCCACGCGGCCCGGAAGCCGTAGATGTTCTGATCCTCGTCCCCCAC
>JAGHSH010000042.1 GCA_018065965.1 Candidatus Apopatocola equi | reverse complement strand
ATATATATTTAGACTGACCATGACGCTGAATTGGGTATCATTATGCATGGTGAGGTGATAACCATGTTGGAAGAATACGTCAGAGATCGAATTACACAATTACGTATTCAAAAAGGCGTGTCTGAATATCAGATGAGCTACGATTTAGGACATAGCCGGGGATATGTTTATAATATTTCTTCTGGGAAAGCACTTCCACCCTTAAAGGAGTTCTTTGCAATTTGTGATTATTTTGAAATTTCTCCGCAGCAGTTTTTTGATACATCCACGCAAAATCCTGAATTGATTCAAAAAGCAGTTGATGGCATGAAAAAACTAAACGAAGATGATTTGCTGATGCTGTTAGGGATAATCAATAGGATGCTCAAATAATGCCGAATTTTCACGCTGAGGTGTACTCTGTGGGCGCGCCCTCGCATAGACCAAAGCGGCGGAGCCGCCGCGATGGAATGCGATCTGCTTTCCACCAAAAAACGGAGTTTTCTGACGGCGTAAAAGAGAGAGGGCATAAACCCTCTCTCTTTTGTTTTCTCCTTGTAAGCGGCGGCGGGGTATGGTATAATTCGGAGCAGAGAGGGGATGACGCAATGAAACACTATAAGCTCCTGTCCTGCAAACTGCTCAACCGGGAACTGTCACTGCTTGCCTCCCAATCGGAGAATTACATCGACATCACGTGGATGCGGCAGGAGCTCCACGCCACGCCGGATGCGCTCCGCACTGCCCTGCAGGCGGAGATCGACAGCATTGAGAGCGGGGAGGATCTGCACTCCGCCGACTATCGGACGGAGCGGGGCAGACAGCAGAAAAAGCTGGATGCCATTCTCTTCGGCTACGGACTCTGCTCCAACGCCGTGGTGGGGCTGCACAGCAGCAAGGTGCCGCTGGTGATCCCCCGGGGTCACGACTGTACCACCCTGCTCATGGGCTCCAAGGAAGGCTACCGGGAGTATTTTGACGCGGTCAAGGGCACCAGCTTCATTTCGCAGGGCTGGGCGGATCACGGCTTCGAGAGCGAGGAGGAGCGGGATCTGGAGGCGCTGCGGCAGCGCTATATGGAAGAATATGACGATGAGGACGCCGTGGAATTCCTCATGGAAATGGCTAAAAACAGCATGGTGCATTATTCCTGCCTGACCTGCATCTTCTGGCCGGAATTTCCCCGGCAGCGGCTGGAGGAAATGGGCAGACGCCATGCCGCAGAAAATAACTGGGAGTTCAAGACCTATGAGGGCAGCTCTTCTCTCCTGCGGGATATGCTGGAGGGACGCTGGGACGAGGAAAAGTTCCTGGTGGTGCAGCCCGGACAGACGGTGCAGCCCAGCTATGACAGACTGATCATCAAGGCAGAATAAACGGAGGTATGCAGCAATGACCAGACTGAAGGTTGAACCCGGCGTGTGCGGCCTGACGGCCGTGATCACCGCCGACAGTGAGGACGGTATGGAGTGCGCGGTGTCTGTGGAGAGTGAGTGCGGAATGATCCGAAAGCTCTTTGAAGGCATCGGCGGCAGCGTGAACGCCTATGAGGTCTGTATGCCCCGGGGGGAGCAGGAGCGGTTCGCCGCTGCGCTCATCCGGCAGTATCCGACCCACGCGGCATGCCCTATGGTATCCGCTTTGATCAAGGCGGTGGAGGCAGAGTGCGGCCTTGCCCTGAAAAAGGACGTGAGCTTCACCTTCCTCAGCGAATAAGCACGAAACGGGATGGCGTCGGCCATCCCGTTTCGCATAAAAAAGCCTCTCCGATGGGCTGGATCGGGGAGGCGCGGGGGGTTCCCCCACGGAGAGGGGGACAGGAAAGTGGGAAGGAGAAATAGGAAATCCGTAATAAACGGAAAAGAAACTATCCTATCGCTCACTATCATAAAGCATACGCATCACATTGTCAAGGGGAAACAATAAAAATATAATAGATATTGCAATCATTTGAATAAAAAACCGGGACTGACGGTCAGTCCCGGCTTCTTTTCAGTTTTTTCAGCCGACCTGCACGGGGACGGCGAGTCTGGCGCCCACGGCCAGGTTGTTGAAGTTGACGCCGCTGTTGAGATCGGTGAGCAGCTTGTAGTTGGCGGAGAAGTCGGCGTTGGCCTCGCAGTAGTAGCCGTAAACGGTGTCACCGGACTTGATGGTGCGGTTGGTGACGGCGACGTACTTGGCTGCGCCGTTGTTGGTCTGGCAGGGGATGAGGAGCGTAGAGCCCACGGTCAGGGAATAGCTCTGCAGGGCGTTGGCAGCCACGATGATGTTCCTGGCCTTGGAGAAGCTGGTGGCCATGTCGTTGCAGATGCTCACGATGCTCTCGCCGGCGGCCACGGTGTGGGGCACCAGATAGTAGGAGGCAGCGGCGGTGGGATCAAAGAGGCCTGCGATCTCCTGCACGGTGGTGGAGGTGGTGGTGGTCACGGT
>JAGHSH010000138.1 GCA_018065965.1 Candidatus Apopatocola equi | reverse complement strand
CGCCGGCTGGCGGCAGGAGAAGGGCGTTGCCAACGCCTATGCCATGGACGGCGGACAGAGCGCCGTGATCATTCTTGGCGGAAAGCTCTGCAATCCCATGGATCAATATTCCGGATCCCAGCGAACGATGAGCGATATACTGTATTTCTGCACGGCTCTGCCGGCAGCCGATAGGAGTTAAAAACGTGAAAAAAGAAAAGAATCCCCGCGCTGCTCTCCGGCGGTGGATGCTCCTGCCCCTCTTCATCTTCTCTCTGGCGCTCTGCCTGCTGGACTTTTCCGGAGAGGAACGGGGGATCCGTTCCCTCCGCTCTCCCGGCACGGAGCTCTCCTCCGCCTTTACGGGGGTGAAGCAGCAGGCGCTGGACGGTATCATCACCATTCGCAAGACCTACCGTCTTGCCCCCGGCACGCTGGCTCCCGCTCCGGACGAGAACGGCTACGGCGTGGCCGAAACGGCGGACGAGATCCTCGCCCTCTTTGAGGAGGCAAAGCTGCTGCTCAACGGCCGCGAGCCCCTTTTCAGCGCCGACACACCTTTTCTGAGCGAATACGGCATACACTATTATTATGATGAGAGCATTCTGGCGCTGGTCTGGTGCCAGAACATCATGGAGGATGACTGGGAGCATTTTGCCACCTTCTCGGAGGTTTTCCTCTCCGACGCCAGTCAGTTCCGCCGGAAGCTCTCTGACGATGTATTCGGCGCTGGCGCACATAAGTTCCCCACGGACATGGCCACGGAGGTAAACGCCGTGCTGGCCTCCAGCGGAGATTTCTACCGCTTCCGTCCTTTGGGCATGTGCGTTTATGACGGGGTCCTTTACCGGCTGGACACCGAGAAGGTGGACAGCTGCGGTGTGGACGAAAACGGCGATCTGATCTTCATCCCCGCCGGTACGCTTCAGACCGAGGAGGAGGCCAACGCTTTCATTCAGGAACACCATATCGACTTCACCCTGTCCTTCGGCCCCATCATGATCGAAAATCACGAGCCCGTCTACCACAGCTTTTACGCACTGGGCGAGGCCAATATTCGCTATCCCCGCTGCTGCCTGGCGCAAAACGGCCCGCTGCACTACATTGAAATGGTACTCAAGGATTACGCCACGGTTTGGGGCGTGACCCAGATGATGATGGAGCTGGGTGTAGAGCGCTGCTACGCCCTCGACGGCGGCCAGACCGGCACCATCGTCATGCAGGGCACGGCGCTGAACCCGAGCATCTACGGCTACGGCAACGGCGCCCAGCGCGTCCAGAGCGACATCATCTATTTTGCTTCCGCTATCCCGGAATCGGAGAGGAGAAACTGACATGGAAAACGCAGCCTTGATCCTCGGCTCCCTGACCTTCAGCCGCAGCGGCGTGGTGCTCTGTCTCGCCGCCCTCTCCGGCGGCTGCGCCTTTCTGGGGCTGCAGCGGAACCGGCGGAAGAATCTCTTCCCCGCCATGGCCGTGCTGCTTTTGGGCGTGCTGCTGAGTCTGCCTCTGAGCCGCCTGATCCACTGGTACTCCAACACCTCCCAGTACCCCTCCTTCTTCGCTGCCCTGACGGACTACAGCACCGGCGGCTTCGTGGTGCTGGGTGTTTACGCCGCTTTTCTTCTCTCCGCGCTGCTGATGTACGCGCTGGGTGCGGTGCGGAAGCTGCCGACCCTGCTGGATGATCTCAGCTGCGCCGGGATGCTCGCCGCCTCTCTGGGCAAGCTGGCCTGCCTCTTCTCCCCGGTCTGCCGGAGCAAGTTCACACTGGAGGGAGAGTTCTTCCGCCGTCTGCCCTTCATGGTCTCCTCCACGCTGAGCAACGGCACGGTGGAGTGGCGCATCGCCACCTTCTGCCTCCAGTCCATTGCCTATTTTCTCATCTTCCTTGCCGCAGCGCTGCTCTTCCGGGGCAGACGCGGCGGTGAGTCCTTCGCCCTCACCCTCTCGCTGGCGGGTGCCGTGCATGTGGTGCTGGATTCCACTCGCTACGATGCGGCCTATCTGCGCTCCAACGGCTTTGTGAGCATTACGCAGATCTTCTGCCTTGCGGCGCTGCTGGCGGTCGCGGTCGTGTTCTCCGTCCGCTCCGTGAAGCGCAGCGGTCTGTGCGGGCGGCATTTCCTTTACTGGCTGCTCTGGGCGGCCTTTGCCGGTGTGGGCGGCTACTGCGAATACTATGTGCAGCGCCACGGCGCCAGCTTCCTGCGCACCTATACGCTCATGGAGCTCTGCTTCCTGGCGCTCTTTGTGCTGAATCTGCTGCTCTGCGATTTCAGGCCGAAAAAGAAAACCGCCTCCCCGGCGGAAGAGCCGGAGAAGCGGCAGGATGAGACAGAGACAGAAAGCGCCGAAGCCCCCGTCTCTCCCTCCGGGGAAGCGGAATGATTCAGCGGCTGCGGAGGCGGGCTTTGGCCTCCAGCAGCGTATCAACGAAGCAGTCGATCTCCTCCCGGGTGGTGAAGCGGCTGAGACTCACGCGGATCGCCCCGTCGATGACGCGGGCCGGGATGCCCATGGCCTCCAGCACGTGGCTGCGTTTGCCCCGCTTGCAGGCGGAGCCCTTGGACACGTACACGCCCTTCGCCTCCATATAGTTCATCAGCACCTCGCTGCGGTATCCGGGCAGCGACAGGCAGAGGATATGGGGTGCGCCTCCGCCGATGACCACGGCGTCAGGCGATTCGGCCAGCACCCGCTCGATGCAGTGCTGCCGCAGCTGCCCCATACGCTCCTGCGCCGCCCCGGCTTCCTTTGCGCCGATCTCGGCGGCCGCGCCGAAGGCGGCGATCTGCGGCAGAGGCTCCGTGCCGCTGCGCAGGCCGTTTTCCTGTCCGCCGCCCAGGATGTAGGGCGCAAGACGAAGGCCGGAGCGGATATAGAGCGCCCCGATGCCCTTGGGCGCATGGATCTTGTGACCCGAAAGGGAGATGAGATCCGCCCCCAGCGTTTTGGCGCTGAAGGGCACCTTCAGAAAGCCCTGCACCGCGTCCGTGTGGAGCAGCGCCCGGCTTCCTCTTTCCGTCAGCACCCGGCGCATGGCCGGAATATCGGTCACAGCGCCCGTTTCGTTGTTCACAAGCATCAGCGACACCAGTGCCGTATCCTCCCGCAGCGCCTCCGCGAGCTGTGCCGGAGTGACCATGCCCTCTTTGCCGGGCCTGAGGAGCGTGACCTCCCAGCCCTGCCCCTCCAGATATTCCAGCGTCTTGCGGATGGCGTCATGCTCCGCGGCGGAGGAGATGATATGCCTGCCCACCCGGCGATTGGTCTCCGCGCCCCGGATGAGCGCCCAGTTGTCGCTCTCGCTGCCGCAGGAGGTGAAAACGATCTCCTCCGGCTTGGCGCCCAGCGCCGCCGCCACCTGTGCGCGCGCCCGATCCAGCAGCGCCTTGGCCTCTCGACACTTGGTGTGGGTGGAGCTGGGGTTGCCGTAGCAGACCGTCATGGCGTTTACCGCCGCCTCCGCCGCCTCGGGGCATACCTTCGTGGTGGCTCCGTTATCCAGATACACTTCCATGTTTCTTTGATTCCTTTGCTTTTTTCGAGGTGAAAAGTTTATGCGTTATATTATAACCGCTTTGGGCTGCAAGGTCAATCAGTATGAAGCCGAAGCCATGGAGCTTTTGCTGAAGGCCCACGGACACAGCCCCGCTGCCCGGGGCGAGGCCGACGCGGTCATTCTCCACTCCTGTGCCGTGACCGGCGAGGGGGAGTGCAAGGCAAGGCAGACCGCAAGGCGGCTGCTGAAGGACAACCCCAACGCCGTTCTCTGCGTCAGCGGCTGCTGGAGTCAGATCGCCCCCGAGGCAGCCCGGGAGATCGGAGCCCGGGTGGTTTTCGGCACCGGCGACACCCTGGGCTTCGTGGAGGCCATCGAGGCCGCCGTGAAGGGCGGCGGGGAGCAGCTCTCCATTCCCGACAACCGGGAAAAGCGCCCCTATCAGTCTCTGCCCGCCGGCGCCTACGCCGGACACGCCAGAGCGTATCTGAAAATTGAGGACAGCTGCGATAATTACTGCGCCTACTGCATTATCCCCTATGCCCGGGGTCATGTCCGCTCCCTGCCCGTATCCGAGTGTGCGGAGCAGTACGCCGCTCTTGCGGCACAGGGCTACCGGGAGATCGTTCTCACCGGCATCGAGATCGCCTCCTACGGCCGGGATCTGGAGGGCGTGACTCTCATGGACGCACTGGAGGCCATGGGGAAAGCCGCCCCGGCGGTGCGGATGCATCTGGGGAGTCTGGAGCCCCGGGTCATTACCGAGGACTTCGCCGCACGGCTGCAGAAGCTCAATGTCTGCCCCCACTTCCACCTCTCCCTCCAGTCCGGCAGCAACGCAACGCTCCGGCGCATGAAGCGGCGCTATGACACCGCTCTTTTCCTTGAGGTCTGTGAGCGGCTTCGCCGCTTTTTCCCCCACTGTTCCCTGACTACCGACCTGATTTGCGGCTTCCCCGGGGAGAGCGAGGAGGAATTTGCCGAAACGCTGTCGTTTATCCGACGCTGCGATTTCGCCGCCATGCACATTTTCCCCTATTCCGTCCGTCCCGGCACGCTGGCGGAAAAGCTGCCCGGCAAGCTCCCCGCCAAAACGAAGAACGAGCGCGCCGCCGCGGCCATCGCTGCGGCCGATGAGATGGAGCGTGCCTATCTTCAGAGCTGTGTGGGCTCCACGCTTTCGGTGCTCTTTGAGACCGAGGAGGACGGGAGCGTCCGGGGTCACGCCGAGAATTATACCGAAGTCCGCGTTCCGCTCAGCGGTCTGCGCGGGCAGGTTCTGGACACAGTGATCACCGGCGTTGAGGGCAAGGTTCTGCTGGGCAGACTGCTCTGAGCTTTTCCCGTCGCTGCAGCATAGTGCCGCCGAGCCTCTGTTCTCTCCTCCACCGCCCAGCTCCCCGCAGCGTGGGGAAAAATCACATAAAAAAGGTTCGCTGCAAGGATTTTGCAGCGAACCCGTTTTTTATGTTTTCCGTCCGGCTTACTTGGCAGCGGCAGCGGCCTCGGCGGCCTTGCGCTTGGCGTTCTCAGCGGCGTAGAACTTGGCGTCCTCGTCGGTGATCTTGTAGCCGAAGATGAAGATGGCGATAGCCACAGCAGCGAAGATGGCGGGAGCCCAGGCATAGACCTGAATGAACTTGCTGATGAAGGTCTGGAACTCAGCGGTCTGCATGTAGGAGAAGTCACCGGCAGCACCGGCAGCGGAGGCGGTGGCGTACAGGCCCTGGAAGTGGTCGAAGTTCAGTCTGGTCAGAATGATGCCGCCGATAGCAGCGCCGAGGGTCATGGCTATCTTCATGGGGATGTTCTGCATGGACATGGACAGGGTACGGAAGTCCTTGCCGGTCTTGTAGTAGCCGTACTCGCCGATGTCGAGGTAGTAGTTCACGCCGAAGGCCATGGTCAGGTACAAACCGGCGGAGGCCAGCATGGTGGCGGCAGCCATGAACCAGATGCTCTTGAGAGCGAAGAGGCTCATAACGACCTTGGAGGCGACGAGAACGACGAAGTTGGCGATGATGGACTTCTTCTTGCCCAGCTTGCGGCCGATCTTGGGGATGAACATGGCGAAGACGAAGCCGGCGCAGGTGGAGATACCGGAAACGACGGAGTACATGGCCATCTTGTTCATGACGATGGACCAGTAGTACATGGTCATGCCGTTGATGACATAGGTGCCGGTCTGGTTCACGACCTGATAGAGCATGTAAACACGCATCTGGTCATTGGTGAAGATGGCGGCGATCATGTCCTTCACGGTGACCTTCTTGGGGGCGGGGGCGTTGGGGTCGCGGGGCATATCCCGGTCACCCACGGCCTTGCTCAGCAGAGCAACGCCGGTGATGAGGAAGATGGGAGCCACGCAGGTCACGATGGTGTAGCCCATGGCGGGGTTGCCGGCCAGCTTGCCGACGAAGGTGATGAGGGGCAGGCAGCCGAAGGAGAGGATGATGGAGGAAGCCGCGTTGACCTGAGACTGCAGGGTGGTCATCTTGATACGGTCATCCATGTTGTGGCCGGCCAGCATGGGCATGATGCCGAACTGGCAGGTGGACATGAAGTTCATGGAGCCGTGCATCATGCAGTAGCCGATGCCGACGCAGGCGATCTTGGCGCCCATGGGAAGAGCTCCGATGGGGGCCATCTGCAGGATGGCGCCGCCGGCAACGACGAAGCGCAGGACCTTCATCCAGGGAAGGAACTTGCCCTTCTTCAGGTTAGCGGACTGGATAATGCCGCCGGCAACGAGGGAGATGCAGAAGTCGATGCCCTTGGCAACGGTCAGGATAGCGGTGGCGGTGGCAATGGGCACACCCAGGAACTGCGTCATGTACATCTGGCCGTACAGGAACGGAACCCAGAAGCCCCAGTTCTGGAACACGCCGTAGGTGGCGTAAACCCACATTTGGAATTTGCTCACTTGAGTGTTTTGCTTTTCCATTCGGATTGTCCTCTTTTCTTCCTGATTCCCGATGTTATACACTTCGGGTTTTGAGAAAGCCTTTCTCATGTCTTTATTTTATAACACGGGGTCGTTTTATACTCAATCCGCAAAATGTAGTGTTCGTTTGTGACTGTTTTTCTGTTTCTTTTGTTATCTTTTGTTTATTGAATACATACATATCCAGAAGATTCATTCTGTAAACGAACATTTTTGCTGTAAAATATTTATTTTCTGTATTTTGCTCCGCTTCCTTTCGGCAAAATCCATCCCTCCCCTTTTCGTTCCCTGTTCCGCGGCAGGGTCTTTTCCTCCTCCCTCCGCACTACATTATGTCTGATTTGCCGCGTCTATGTCCGCTTTTCGTCTGCACAAACTTTTCTTCTCCGTTTTTGTGCAATACAGGATACAGATTTATTTCTCTCTTTTTTGGTTAATTTATACTATCGCCGCAGCTCGGATCGGAAAGTGCTCCCGCCCGGGCAGTGAGCCCCGTCCCCTTGACGGAGCCGGGGAAGTGCTGTATACTTTAGTATAAAATATGATGCAGGAGCAGCTCATGGAGCTTATTGAGATAACCGATTTTTCCGATCCGCGGCTGGACGACTACGCCCGGCTGACGGAGAACCAGCTCGTAGACCGGGCCGACCCCTCCAACGGCCGTTTCATTGCCGAGAGTCCTCTGGTCATCGGCCGGGCGCTGGATGCCGGGCTGGAGCCCGTTTCCTTTCTGATGGAGAAAAAGCACGCGCTGGGCAAGGGTCGTTCCCTGCTGGAGCGCTGCCGGGCAGATGTGCCGGTATTTGTGGCCGAGGAGAGCGTGCTCTGCTCTCTGACGGGCTTTCATCTGACGCGGGGTATGCTCTGCTGTCTGCGCCGGCCGGTGCTGCCGCAGCCGGAGGAGATCCTGCGAGGCGCCCGACGGATCGCCGTGCTGGAAAACGTGATGAATCCCACGAATCTGGGTGCGATCTTCCGCAATGCGGCGGGGCTGGGCATGGACGCGGTGCTGCTGACCCGGGAGGGCAGCGACCCGCTCTATCGCCGCGCCAGCCGGGTGAGCATGGGCAATGTGTTTGCCCTGCCCTGGGCCTATCTCCCGGAGGGGGATTATGTGGCCTTTCTGCATGAGCAGGGCTTCAAGTGCGTGGCCATGGCGCTGCGGGAGGATTCCCTGCGGCTGGATGACCCGGCGCTCTCTGCCGAGGAAAAGCTGGCCGTTGTGCTGGGCACCGAGGGCGACGGGCTGGCTGACGGCACCATCGCTCATTGCGATTACACGGTGATGATCCCCATGACCCACGGCGTAGACTCGCTGAACGGGGCCGCCGCCAGCGCCGTGGCCTTTTATCAGCTGGGGCTCTGTGCCGGACGCTGACTTTCCCGCAGATCGAGTATACCGTTGCGGACGGAAGAAATCCGCAGAAAGAGGGGTGTCTCCCATGGATAAGATGCTTAGACCCGCTTCTCTCAAGCAGGCCATGTCCCTGCGGCGCAGCACCGCCGCGCTGCCCGTGATGTTTCGCAGCGCCACGCCTGCATACACGGAGGGAAGCCTTCTGGATCTGAGCGGCTGCGAGGAATTCAGCCGCATGGACACGGACGGCGTGCTGCTGCACATCGGCGCAGGCGTGACCGCCTCGGAGCTGCTCCGGGATAAGCGTGTGCCGGAGTTGCTCCGCGCCGCTGCGGAGCAGTGTCCCGCAGACAAACGTGACCGCGCCAGTCTGGGCGGTGCCCTCTGCGCCCGGAACGCCCTGACCGTGGCTGCGCTGAGTGCGCTGGATACCCGCGTCACCGTGGCCTCCGAGACCGGGCGGCGCACCATGAAGCTGCGGCGCTTTCTGCGGGGAAATCTGTCCGTAGCAAAGGACGAGCTGCTCTGCGAGATCCTTGTCCCCGACCGCAGGGGCGGCAGCGGTGTCTGTGAGCGTTGCGGCGAGGACATGGCCTTTTCGGGCTTTGTGCGCTGGGAGCACCGCCGGATCTCGGAGCTGCGTCTGGCCTTCTGCGGCCCGGAGGGTGAGCCGATACGCTTCGTGGAATTTGAAGCGGAGCTGATCGGCGCCACCGTAAAGGATGCAAAGCTGCTGCGGGACCCGCTGCTGGCGGCCTATGAACGCTATCTGCCCGACTGGGAGGCCCAGCGGCGCACGACCCTGCTGCTGCAGCTGGGGAGCTTTCTGCTGGACAACAACATCTGACACGGTCTGAAACCGAAGGAAGCTATGAAAACAAAACGCCTATTTCTTATGATCATCATGCTGCTGGGACTGCTGCTCCTGCCGGTGCAGGCAGCGGGCTATTCCCTGCAGGTGAGTTCCCCCACGGCTGTGGAGGGCACCGAGTTCCTGCTGCGTCTGAGTCTGAAGGACGCCGCCTGTTATGGAGCTGCCGCAGGTTCTGCCGCCCTCCGTCTGCGCTACAATCCGGAGGAGCTGGAATTTCTGGGTGCGGAAAGCACGCTGGGAACGCCGGAGACTGAGCAGGAGGACGGGGAGCTCGTCCTCCGCTGCAGCGGCGAGAGCGCCGAGCTGAAGCTGCGGCTGCTCTTCCGGGCGCTGAAGGTCGCGGAAAGCCCCGTGGAGCTGACCGCCGCCGAGGTCTATGACGGACTGGGGCAGCGGATAGACTGCCGTCTGAGCATCGGAACGGTGCATATCATTCAGGCAGGCGATGACGCCACGCTCTATCAGCTCTCCACGGTTCCCGGCACGCTCTCCCCCGCCTTTTCTCCCGATGTCCACAGCTACACGCTCACCGTGCCCGCCGGAACCCAGGGCGTGCAGGTGACCGCCCGCCCCAGCGGCTATTACGCCACCGCCTTCGTGGAAGGGCACTGGGGGCTTCATGACGGACATAACCGGATCACCGTGGACATGACCTCCGCGCAGGGCGTTTCTGCCCTGTATACCATTGATGTGCTGCGGAATGCTCCGCCAGCCCCGGTGGTGATCCCCACCGCCGAGCCGGTGCCGGAGGCAAGCACTCCCACCCCCGTGCCGGTCATCGAGGTCACGCCTACCCCCGCTCCCACGCCCGAGCCCACGCCCACCCCCGCAGCCGGTGAAGAAGCCGGAAGCAGCGAGGCCCCGACTCCGAGTGATGAAGAGACCCGGCAGCGCCTCACCGCGCTGGAATCCGAGCTGGCGAGCGCCCGGCAGGAGACGGAGCAGATGGCCAGAGCCGCAAAGCGTGCGCTGGTGTTTGCCATGTCGGAGCTGGTCGTGATCGTCATTCTCTGCGTGGTCTTTATCCGGCTGCTCAGAATCGAGCGCGAGGACGACTACGAGGACGATGACGAGTACGAGGAGGAGTCCGACACGGATGAATAAGCTCTTCGCAGAGGAAACGCTGACAGACTACACCGCCCTGCTCTCCGAGCCGGTCTATGCGCCCGGAGGCGGCAGCGCCGGGGCTCTGGCGGGCGCTCTGTCCGCCGCCCTCGCCAATATGGCCCGTTCGCTTGGCGGAACGGGGGAGCTGCAGACGGGAGAGCGTCTGCGGCAGCAGCTTCTTGCGATGGTAGACGGGGATTCCGCTGCCTTTGCCCCCGTGACCGCCGCCTGGGCGCTGCCGAAAAGTGATCCCCGGCGGCCCGCCGCGCTGGAGAACGCCCGCCGGAAGGCCGCAGAAGCGCCGTTGGAGCTACTGGAGCTCTGCGCACAGTGCGCGGTGCTGTGCCGAAAGCTCGCAGACGAGGTGAACACGCAGCTGCTCTCCGATGTGGCTGCCGCTGCGGCGCTCTGCCGGGGCGCCATGTTCACCGCCGCCGTCAACGTGCGTGCCAATACATTTTACATGAAAGACAGGTCTGCCGCCGAGGCGCTGAACCGCCGCGCCGACACGCTGCTGCGCGAGTATGCGGCCGTGGCGGACGAGACCTTCGCGCTCATCTATGAGCGTCTGGGGAGGATGCCATGACAAGAGACGAACAGCGCGCCGCAGGCAAGGCCGCCCGCCGCGGGCTCAGCCCGCAGGAGCGTGCCGCCTTCAGCCGCGCCATTGTGGAGGCCATCGCCGCTTCCGAGGAGTGGAAGCAGGCAAAAACCGTTCTGAGCTACCGCGCCGTGGGCGCAGAGGCAGACCTTTCGGGACTGGAGAGCTATGCCGCCGCAGAGGGCAAGCAGCTCTGCTATCCTCTCTGCACCGCGCCGGGAGAGATGATCGCCCTGCTGCCCCTCTCCGCCGAGAGCTGGCATGTGGGCAGCTTCGGCATCACCGAGCCCCTGCGGGAGCGCTCCCGGGAGCTGTCCCCGGAAGAGCTGGATCTGGTGCTCTGTCCCTGCACCGCCTTTGATTCCGCCGGCCGCCGGATGGGCATGGGGGGCGGGTACTACGACCGCTATTTGCCGCTGTGCAAAAACGCCCGGATCACCGCCGTGGCCTTTTCCGCCCAGGGCTGCGACGAGCTCGCCTCCGAGCCCTGGGACGTGCCCATGGAAAGGGTCTTCACCGAATAAACGCCGAAAGGAAAAACACCCTCTCTGCAGGAGAAAAAAGTCCTGCAGAGAGGGTGTTTTGTGCTGCGGGTCGGATTCCCGCCGCACGTTTTCTTTTCTTTCTTCCACCGCCGGCGACGCATTTTTTCTGTCTTTCACGAAAAAGACAAGAAAGAAAAGAATTCCCTGCAAAAACAATGAACCGCCCCGTATTATACGGACAGCACAAAAAAGCACCCCCTGTGTAGGGATATGAAGTTTTAAGCAGCATACTGGCGCCTCAATTCCAGAGGCGTCAGTTTTGTTTTTGTCTGGATGCGCTGGTTGTTGTAGAAGTAGATATACTCATCGATCAGTTTCTTCGCTTCGGTCAGCGTGGCGATCTTCGTGCGGTAAATACACTCTGTTTTGAGTATGGAGAAAAAATTTTCAGCCAAAGCGTTGTCATACGGGTTCCCGCGTCTTGACATAGACGGCGTAATGCCGTATCGTTGTGTCAGCTCAAAATATGCATGTGAGGCGTACTGAGCACCCTGGTCACTGTGGAGTTGCAGCTCTGCAGTGACCTTTTCTGTTCTCTTAGCAGCCTTAATCGTATTCAACACCAAATTGATGTTCTGCTCCGAGCTGGTCTTGTAGGCAACGATGCTGTTGTCGTAAAGGTCACGAATGACAGAGAGATAGAGGAAACCTTGTCCGGTGCGGATGTAGGAGATGTCCGTTACCCACTTCTGGTTTGGGCGTTCAGCTGTGAAATCCCTGTTCAGTAGGTTCGGATAGCGGTGCAGAGCTTCTCCGTACTTTACATACCGCCTTCTGCGAATAACAGACAGCAGATTGTACTTATTCATCACTCTGAGTACCGTTTTGGGATTGCAATGTGTCCCGTTCCTCTCTAACCAGATGTGAACCCGGCGGTATCCATAGGTGTTCCGGCACTCCGTCTGGCATTCTCTGATCTTCTCGGCCAGCGGCAGATCCTTTGCCGGGACGTCCATGCGGCGAACATAGTCATAGTACCCGCTGCGAGACACGCTGAAGAAGCGGCACATCTCGCTGATGCTGTACTTCTCTCTGTGGCGATAGATGACTTTGTACTTGACGCTGGCCTTCACTCCTTTCCTGTGAGCGAGAGAAAATCCCGCAACAGCTCATTCTCCATCTTCAACCGCCGGATTTCATACGCCTGTTCTGCGACGACGTCTCTCGGCACGGCATCTTTCCGTGGGCGACCTTGCGGCCTCATCTGTATTCCTGCCGCTATTCTTGCTTGCCGTTCTCGATCTCTGTGCAACAGTTTTTTTACCACTTCTTTGTCGCTTAGACCAAAGGATTCAGCCACTTCCCGCTGCGTATATCCTTCTTTGAGCATCTCCTTGATTGCCGGTAACAGTTCCTGCACTTTTTCGTATTTCCTTGCCATAGTAATACCCCCCTATGTAGTATTCTCATTTTCCTACATAGGGGGGCTTTTGTCTATTGTCCGTTTTTACTGGTTCGGTTCAACAATTTTGCAGGGAATTCTTTTCTGATCTTTATTCGTAGAGCGCCTTGAGCTTCAGCAGGTGCTGATAACGGTCCCTGGCGTTCTGCTCGTTCTTCACGAAGAGCACCTCGGCGCGCTCGGGGAACTCGGTGGCGAGGCGGGCATAGCGGGCCTCGTTCTTCAGGAATTCCTGATAGCCTTCCTTGGGCTCCTTGCTGTCGAGGGTGAAGGGCTTGTCGGAGGCGGGGTTATAACGGAAGAGGTTCCAGTAGCCGCAATCCACAGCCTTCTTCATCTCCAGCTGGCAGTTGGCCATGCCGCCCTTGATGGAGTGCATCTCGCAGGGGCTGTAGCCGATGATCAGGGAGGGGCCGTGCCAGGCCTCGGCCTCACGGATGGCCTTCAGAGTCTGGCTCATGTTGGCGCCCATGGCCACCTGTGCCACATAAACGTAGCCGTAGGTCATGGCGATCTCAGCCAGAGACTTGCTCTTGACCTCCTTGCCTGCAGCGGCAAACTCGGCCACCTGACCGATGTTGGAGGCCTTGGAGGCCTGTCCGCCGGTGTTGGAGTAGACCTCGGTATTGAAGACGAACACATTCACGTCCTCGCCGGAGGCCAGCACATGATCCAGACCGCCGAAGCCGATATCAAAGGCCCAGCCGTCGCCGCCGAAGATCCACACGGACTTCTTGGCGAGATAATCCTTTTCCCGGAGCACAGCCTTCGCCTCGTCGCTGCCGTTCTTCTCCAGAGCGGCCACAAGGGCATCGGTGGCCTTGCCGTTGGCCTCGGCGTCGTTGTAGCTATCCGTCCAGGCGTCGATCGCATCGGCGCACACGCCCTGCTCGCGCAGTGCCTGGAGCTGCGCACCCAGCCGCTCGCGGATGGTCTTCTGACCCAGATAGATGCCGTAGCCGTTCTCGGCGTTGTCCTCAAAGAGGGAGTTGGCCCAGGCGGTGCCTCTGCCCTGCTTGTTCTTCACATAGGGAGAGGTCGCGGCAGGGCCGCCCCAGATGGAGGAGCAGCCGGTGGCGTTGGAGATGATCATATGATCGCCGAAGAGCTGCGTGACCAGCCGGGCATAGCTGGTCTCCGCGCAGCCGGCGCAGGAGCCGGAGAACTCCAGATAGGGCTTGAGGTACTGGCTCTTGACCACGCTGTCGGGGCCGGAGAGCTCGTCCTTGGCGCTGATGTTCCCGGTCAGGTAATTGAACACTTCCTGCTGCTCCAGCTGGCTCTCCTGAGAGACCATCTTCAGCGCGTGGGTGGGGCAGACGCTCACGCACACGCCGCAGCCCATGCAGTCCATGGGGGAGATGGTCAGAGCGAACTTGTACTGACCCTTGGAGAGCTTGTGGTCGGCCATCTTGGTGCCGGCGGGAACGGCAGCGGCCTCCTCCGCAGTGAGGGCGAAGGGACGCACCGTGGCATGGGGGCAGACGAAGGCGCACTGGTTGCACTGGGCGCAGACGGTGGGATCCCACACGGGCACGGTGGTGGAAACGCCGCGCTTCTCATAGGCGGAGGCGCCCAGCTCGAAGGTGCCGTCCTCGTGGGGGAGGAAGGTGCTGACGGGCAGGCTGTCGCCGTCCATGCGGTTGATCACGCTGAGGATGTTCTTGACCATCTTCACGGTCTTTTCAAAGCCCTCGTAGGTGATGGTCTCGGTCTTGTCCCTGGCATCGGCCCAGTCGGCAGGCACGTCGATCTTCACAAAGGCGGTGGCGCCCGCATCGATGGCGGCAAAGTTCGCGTCCACCACGTCCTGACCCTTCTTCAGGTAGGAGTGCACGGCGGCGTCCTTCATGTAGCGGATGGCGTCCTCCTGGGGCAGAACACTGGCCAGCGTGAAGAAAGCGGACTGCAGGATGGTGTTGGTGCGCTTGCCCATGCCCACCTTCTGCGCCAGATCAATGGCGTTGATGGTGTAGAGCTGAATGTTGTTGCGGGCGATATAGCGCTTGGCA
>JAGHSH010000269.1 GCA_018065965.1 Candidatus Apopatocola equi | reverse complement strand
CGATCAACAACTTCTTCGCACTTGCCGCAGACATGCTTAAAGGGGATCATCCCGTAGGAACGAACGGCATCAGCCCATTTTTTATGAACGGGAGATATCAGCGTATCATAGGTTTCCGGCGAGATGAAAAGTCCTCTTTCGTGGGCGAAGTCCTCATAAATCGTGACCACATCGGGATTGAAGTATTTCTTGATGTACTCCAGGGTTCCGATCCGATAATCCACGATCGCATTGAGCAGCTCCGTGCAGGCCTCCGGCTCCTCAAACAAAGCCATCAGTCCGTTGTCAAAGATCATCAGATCCACCAGACGCAGGAAGGGGCCGTTCCAGCAGCCGTATTCCAGCACCCGCTCGGCAGGATCATACTTGGCCAGCTGACGGTCAGCCTGAGCCTTCCAGTCGTACTTTGTGATGTCGGGAAACTGCACATATTTTTTCCACTCGGTCACATCCGGAAGCACACATTTCCCCGGTGCGGGAGTACCCCCGCCGAAGCCCGCCGCGTTCCTTGCCCATTCCATCCCGAACCAGTCTTTCCCTCCGCTGCCGCCGGCGGGGCCGTTTTCAAACTCCTCGGCGTCGCCGCCGCAGCCCAGCTTATCCTGATAACCGGCAATGTGGTCGTGGGACTGGTGATGGATCAGAGCAAGGAGATTGTCCTTGCGTGTCATCATTCTTTCTCTCTCCTTTCAAACAACATCATGCATAAATTGCAGGCTCTCCGTATCTGCAATGCAATAATAGCATAGCAAAAGTCTTCTGTCAAGCCGAAATACGGTTTTACCAGGCCGGAGAATGCCATCCTACTTTTCATTTCCCGCGCTTTACGCAACTTAAAGTAACATGAATCATATTTTTTCGTTAAGTGTGGTTTGTTGACATTTTCACACAGAGGTCTTACACTAAGCCTGCAATTTGGCTTTTTGGAGGCTTTGTATGAGCATAGTCAGCGTTAAGGGTCTTTGCAAGACCTACCCTGCCTTCCGGCTGCAGGACGTTTCCTTTGAGCTGGAGGCCGGGCGGATCACCGGCTTTATCGGCCGCAACGGTGCGGGAAAGACCACCACCATTAAATCCATGCTGAATCTGGTACATCCCGACAGCGGTGAGATTCGTTATTTCGGTCTGCCCCTTGCCGGGAACGAAGCAGAAATCAAGAAGCGCATCGGCTATTCCACCGGCACGGTGAGCTGGTACCCGAAGAAAAAGATCCGGGAAATCGCGGCAATTACCCGCAGCTTTTATGATACCTGGGACGAGCATGCTTACCGGAAATATCTGAAGCTTTTCGCGCTGGATGAGGGCAAGACCCCCTCCGAGCTCTCAGAAGGCATGAAGGTGAAGTTCAATCTGCTGCAGGCACTTTCCCATAAAGGTGAGCTGCTCATTCTGGACGAGCCCACCAGCGGACTGGATCCCTTTTCCCGGGATGAGCTGCTGGAGCTTTTTACGGAGTTGAAGCGCGACGGCGCAGCCATTTTCTTCTCCACTCATATCGTTTCGGATCTGGAAAAGTGTGCAGACGATATTCTCTTCCTCTCCGCCGGGCGTATACGAGCTTCGGCAGGCAGGGAGGATTTCATCCGGCAGTACGCGGAGACGGGCGAAACGCTGGAGGAAACCATTTTGAGAATGGAAAGGAGCGGTGCAGATGCGTAATATCCTCAAAAAGGAGCTGAAGCTCAGCGCTTCGCCGCTGGCATTCTGTTTCATTCCCTTTGCCCTGATGTTCTTCATTCCCGGTTATCCGATCCTCTGCGGCGCTTTCTTTGTGACCCTCGGCATCTTTCAGAGCTTTCAGTATGCCCGGGAGGCCAACGATATTCTCTTTTCCGTCCTGCTGCCGATCTCAAAGCGGGATGTTGTCAAGGGCAAATATTCGTTCGTCTGCTTCATTGAGCTTTGTGCCTTCGCGCTTATGACGGCGGTCACGCTGCTGCGAATGACCGTTTTCTCCGCTTCTGCTGTATACCGGAGCAATGCCTTGATGAACGCTAATCCCTTTGCCCTCGGGATGGCGCTTCTCCTCTTCGGGCTGTTCAACCGCATCTTTCTTGCCGGTTTTTTCAAAACGGCCTATCATCAGGGCAAGCCCTTTATTCTCTATATCATCGTCTGCTTTCTCACCCTCAGTGCGGGCGAGGCGCTGCACCATTTCCCCGGTCTGGAAGCGCTGAATGCCTTCGGCTTCGATCACATGGGTCTGCAGCTGCTTCTGCTGTGCTGCGGAGCGGGACTGTTCGTTCTGCTGACGCTTGGTTCCATGTTCCGCTCGTGCCGGAACTTCGAGAAAACGGATCTGTGAGGGAGGCAGTTATGCTGAAGGATAATCTGATCATGCTGCGGAATATGCACGGTTTTTCGCAGGAGGAGCTGGCAGGAAGGATCGGCATCTCCCGGCAGGCCTACGCCAAATGGGAGAGCGGCGCGACCGTTCCAGATATTGAAAAGTGCCTTTTACTGGCTGATATCTACGGTGTGACTTTGGACAGTCTTGTGAAGAACGAGCGTCTGGAGGGGATCGGTGCGGTGCCGCCCGGGCCAAAGGGAAAGAATCTCTGGGGCTTTGTG
>JAGHSH010000135.1 GCA_018065965.1 Candidatus Apopatocola equi | reverse complement strand
ATATGTACGACCAGCTCTACTCCATCCGGCAGGACGAAGCCGTCAAGGCCTTCTATGTTGAAAAGAGCGACAATCTGATCCCCGTATTTATCTACGATACCCTCCGCGCCCACAACACTGAGTATGTCTACTTCCGCACCGACCATCACTGGACGGCGCTGGGCGCATATTATGCCTATACGGAGTTCTGCCGGAGCGCAGGACTTGAGCCCGTACCGCTTTCCTCCTGCACCGAGATGACCATGGATCCCTTCCTGGGCTCCTACTACCAGCACAATCCCAACAAGGATATGCAGAACAACCCCGACACGGTGATCGCCTATGTTCCGCCCGGAGACATCAGCTGCATGAGCTATCCGGTGGCCGGAAGCGGATCGGCACATGACGTGATCGTGGATAAGCGGGGCGAGGGAAGCGAACGGCAGTACCTGTGCTTCCTGAACGGTGACCACTACCTGACGGAGATCACCAACAACTCCATCGAGGACGATTCCTGCATTCTGGTGGTCAAGGATTCCTACGCCAATCCCTTTGCCCCCTATCTGACCCAGCATTACCACACGGTGCTGGTCATGGACTGGCACTATGAGCTGCGCATCCGTGAGATCCTGAAAAACTACCCTGTGGACGATATCCTCGTGCTGACGGAGCTGGTGCAGGCCCAGGGCAATGACATGCTCAACCGTCTTTACGGCGATTTCCTCCTCCGCGGCTAAGCACAGCCTCCGGGCCGTGCGGAAAGGAGCAATTATCATGCGAGCCTTTTTCCGTCATTTCAAGTTTTCCGCCTTTGGAGCGGCCATCCTCTGCGTGGTGCTGGGCGCGGCCATTCTGATCTGGCCGTCGCTGAGTCAGAAGTTCTTCTGCTATGCCTTCGGCACCGTGCTGATTCTCTGCGGCGTGCTGCAGGTTGCCTCCTATCTGGTGGCCGAGAACAAAAACCTGCTGAGCAGGCTCATGTTTGCCGGCGGCGTGATCGCTGCGGTGGCAGGCGTGTGGATCCTCTTCACCCCCAACCGGGTGCTGACGCTGACGGTCATCGTCATGGGCGTGCTGCTGCTCTATCACGGCGTGATGGATGTGAAATACGCCTTTGACGTGAAGGCTGCCGAGGGCAAGGCCGGACTGCCCCTGCTCTTCGGTCTGCTGACCTGCGGCGTGGGCGTGCTGCTGCTGGTCAACCCCTTCGGGGAGCACCTCGACCTGCTGTTTCTGGTCTGCGGCATCGGCTTTATCTTCGACGGCATCACGGATATGTTCACCGTTTCCGCCGTGGCGGCCGCCCAGAAGCGCTATGAGCTGAAGCAGCTCAGTCTCCAGTCCCCCGATGGCTCCGCGCCCCAGGCACTCTCCGGCGGCGAATCGGCCGTGCAGGAGAATGAGAGCGGGGAGGATACGCCCCTTGAATGAGAAAAAAACGAACGGCACCCCCGCGCTGGTACGCATCTGTCTGGGCATCACCCTTGTATGCGTGCTGCTGCTGGTGCTGCTGAGCTTCCGCAGCCGCGGCTTCTTCTCTCCCCGAACAGAGGAGCCGGTAAGCGGAGAGCTGCGCACCGACATGG
>JAGHSH010000205.1 GCA_018065965.1 Candidatus Apopatocola equi | reverse complement strand
CCTTATAGCCGTTGTATTCCTTCGGGTTGCGGCTGGCGGTGATGTTCAGCCCTGCCGTTGTGCCGTAATAGCGAACGGCAAAGCTCAGCTCCGGGGTGGGGCGCAGCGCCTCCACCAGCCGGACATGAATGCCGTGGGCAGCCATCACACAGGCGGCCTCCCGGGCAAAGAGAGGGGAGTTCTCCCGGCAGTCATGGCAGATGGCGATGCCCTTTTCCATGGCCTCCTGCCCCTCCGACTCAATGAGCCGGGCAAAGGCCTCTGTGGCATGACGGATCACATGAACGTTCATGCGGTTGATGCCCATTCCCATAATGCCGCGCAGACCGGCCGTGCCGAAGGCGAGGGGCGCATAAAAGCGATCCTCAATCTCCTTTTCGTCACCGCGGATGGCGTCCAGCTCTGCCCACTCCGCCTCGGAGAGGGAGGGGGAATCCAGCCAGCGCTCATAGGTTTCCATATACGTACTCACAGGTGTTACCTCCTTGCGGGTAAGAAACACAGGCTTGCGTTTACTTATGATATTTGCTGCCCTCGTTGATGGTAAAGGCCCGGTAGACCTGCTCCAGCACCATGACCCGCGCCAGATGGTGGGGGAAGGTCATGGGCGACGCACTCAAACGAAGGTCGGCGCGCTGCTTGACTTTTTCATCCAGTCCGAAGCTGCTGCCGATGAGCAGCACGATGCGGCTCACGCCCCGGTTGCTCTGCTCCCGGACGAGGGCGGCCAGCTCCTCGCTGCTTTTGAGTCTGCCTTCGATGCAGAGGGCGATCACATAGGCGCCTGCGGGGATCCGGGAGAGGATGGCTTCGCCCTCCTTTTTCAGATCTCCGGTCTCCGGCAGCTCCAGCAGCTCAAAGGAGCAGTAGCGCTGCAGCCGCTTTTCGTACTCGGCACAGGCGTCGATATAAAATTTTTCCTTCAGTTTTCCGCAGCAGATCAGCGTTACACGCAGCATTGCCTCGAAACCTCCACACACAGCTCACCGAAAACCGGCGCCACCGTGAGCTCTCTCTGGGAATAGCCCGCGCCGTCCAGCGCGGAGCGTACCGCCTGATAGGCCAGTTCGGGACGGTTGTTCTCCCGGCTGAGATGCGCCAGCGTGAAGCCGGAGCAGCCCGTTTCGGCCAGAGAAACAGCCAGAGCGCCGCAGTTCTCATTGCTCAGATGTCCCCGCTCAGAGAGGATCCGCCGCTTGAGATACACAGGGTAGGGCCCGAAGCGCAGCATCTCCTCGTCATGATTGGCCTCGATCACAACGGCGTCGCAGCCGGAGAGCCCGGCCAAGACCTCTTCGGTCAGGGAGCCGCAGTCGGTGCAGTAGCCCAGGGTACCGCTTGCGCTCTCCAGCCGGTAGCCCACGCTGCAGACAGCGTCGTGGGGCGTAGGAAAGGCGCGGATGCGGAAAGCGCCGAGGGAAAACTCCGCGTCCTGCTCGATGCGGTGCATATAGGCTTCGACCCCTGCGTCCCCACGGCTCATAATGAGTGCGGAGGCACAGGGGGCGAAAAGAGGCCGGCCGCAGTGCTTGGAGAGCATGGGGATGCCGGAAATATGGTCGTTGTGCTCATGGGTGATGAGAACACCGCTGAGCTCTCCGGGGGTGAGTCCCCGGCGGGAGAGTGCCTGCGAAAGACGGCGGAAGGAAATGCCGTCATCAATGAGGAGGTGCGTATCCCCCTCGCTGACCAGCGTGCAGTTCCCGGAGGAGCCGCTGGCAAAAACTGTCAGGGTCATACGATGGAGAGCTCGCCCTCTGCATCGTCATCGGGAAAATCCCGGATGGAAATGTCCGCGCCCAGCGCACGGAGCTTGCCCACAAAGTTCTGGTAGCCGCGCTCGATATAGTGGATGTCCTCCACATAGGTGGTGCCCTGCGCA
>JAGHSH010000211.1 GCA_018065965.1 Candidatus Apopatocola equi | reverse complement strand
CTCCAGATCGCCGTCCACGACCTTGATCTTGTCGATGGCGCCGGCGGAGCCGTCCATGCCGCAGGAGATCTCGGCGCCCTCAAAGGCGGGGCCGGCAGCTGTGGCACAGGAGACCCAGCCGTCCTTGTTGCCCAGCGCCATTTCGCCGTTGGTGCCGATGTCGATATAGAACCAGAGACCCTCAGCCTCCAGTCCGCCGGAGGCGTAAAGACCCGCGGTGATGTCGCCGCCCACATAACCGGCCATGCAGTCGGCCAGATAGAGCTGCGCACCGTCGCAGAGACCGTCGAGCCAGTTAGCGGCGGGACGGATGTCACCGAAGAGAGATTCGGGGGTGAAGGGAGCAACGCCGATGGCTACGGGGCTCAGACCCTCGGGGATGTGCTGCATAACGGTGTTGCCGACCACAGAAACGAAGGTGATCTCGCTGCGGTCCCGGCGGGCAACGATGCAGAGCTCGTCGATCATGTCGGAGATCTGCTTGCGGATCACGGTAGTCATTTCCTCTCCGTGACCCTCGCTCCAGGCCTGAATACGGGAAATGACGTCGGCACCGTAGGAGCGCTGCGCATTGCGGGTGCCGGTCTTGCCCAGCATCTTGCCGCTCTCCAGATCGTAGAGGAAGGTAGCTACGGTGGTGGTGCCGATGTCCACGGCCACACCCAGACCGGTGCCGCCGGGGGCGATGTCCTGAGCACCCTTGGTCACTGCGTTGATCTCCTCGGGCTCGGGGATCACGACCTCATGCACGCCCTCTGCCTTGGTCTCGCAGGAGAGCACCTTTTTGCCGTCGGCATAGACCCAGCACTTGCGGCACTTGCCCTTGCCGCCGCAGGCAGCGCCGGGAACCTGCATGCCGTTGGCACGGATGGCGTTGAGAAGGTTTTCGTCGCCGCTGACCTCAATGATCTTTTCCTCGGCGGGGGAAGTAACCTTGATGTTCATATAATATCCTCCCTGTATGTACTTGTTGGAACTGAAATTCTATATCCCTATGCATTTCTATTATAATCAAACGCAGGGCTTTTGGCAAGCTTGATTTTCGCTCTCACAGGCAGTATAATGGAAAAAAGTGAAAAATGCAAGGGACTGTGTCATATGACCGAGAAACTTTATTACGAAAATTCGCATATTCGCAGCTTTTCCGCCCGGGTCACGGCCTGTGAGGCGGCAGGGGACACCTATGAGGTGGAGCTGTCCGCCACGGCCTTTTTCCCCGGTGGCGGCGGGCAGCTTTGCGACGGCGGGACGGTAGGCGGTGTGCCTCTGCTCTCCGTGCGGGAGGAGGGGGAGCATATCTATCACCGCCTTGCCTCTCCGCTGGAGCCCGGCCGCGAGGTGGAATGCGAGCTGGACTGGGAGATGCGCTTCGGCCGGATGCAGCTCCACTCTGCCGAGCATATCGTCTGCGGTCTGGCGCACAGGCGCTGGGGCGCGGAGAACAGCGGCTTCCACATGAACCCGGACTCCGTGACGCTGGATCTGACCGTGGAGCTTAGCGAGGAGGAGCTGCTGTGGCTGGAGCGGGAGGCCAACCGGATCGTGTGGGCCAACACGCCCTTCCGCTGCTGGTTCCCGGAAAAGGAGGAGCTGGCGGCGCTGCCCTACCGCAGCAAGAAGGAGCTGACGGGCGATGTGCGGCTGGTGGAGATCGAGGGCGTGGATCTCTGCGCCTGCTGTGCCCCCCATGTACAGCTGGCCGGGGAGATCGGTCTGATCCGTCTGCCGGACGCCATGCGGCATCGGGGCGGTATGCGCATCACCCTCCGTGCCGGACGCTTTGCGCTGGAGGAGGAACAGAAGCGGGGCGCTGTGCTGGGAGGGCTGTCTTCCGCCCTCTCTGTGCCCCCGGAGCGCCTCGGCGAGGCCGTGGAGCGGCTGCTCTCCACGCTGGAGCGGCAGAAGGCGGAGCTTTCGCAGCTGCAGCGGGCGGCCATGGAGACCCTGGCCCGCAGCGCGGAGCCGGAAAACGGTGCGCTGCGCTTTTTTGTGGACGCCTGCGACCGGGATGCCCTACGCGCCTTGGTGAATCTGGGACTGGAAAAGTGCGCCCTCTGCGCTGCCTTCAGCGGGCAGGACGGGGCATGGCAATATATTCTCGGCAGCCGGGGCAGAGACCTCCGCGCCGAGAGCCGGAGCATCAACGCTGCGATCCGCGGCAAGGGCGGCGGCTCCCCGGAGATGCTGCAGGGCAGCTGCAGCGCATCCCGGCAGGAGCTGGAACACTTCTGGGAGGAATTTCATGGCTAAAACAGATAAAACAGAGGAAAAAACCAATGTGATGCGCCTGCTGGAGCAGGCGGGCATTCCCTATATTCCCCACTACTATGACGCCTCGGAAACGCAGGGCACCGCTGTGGCGGCGCTGCTGGGCGAGGACGAGGACGCGGTATTCAAGACCCTTGTCACCGAAGCCCCCGACCGGAGCCACTATGTGTTCGTGATCCCCGTGGCGGAAACGCTGGATCTGAAGAAGGCTGCCAGAGCCGCCGGAGTCAAGAGCATAGTGATGATCCGGCAGAAGGAGCTGCTGCCTCTGACGGGCTATGTCCACGGCGGCTGCTCGCCCGTGGGCATGAAGAAGCCCTTCCCCACCTTCATCGATGAAACGGCCATCCTTTTTGACCGCTTCTTCGTCTCCGCCGGAAAGGTCGGAGCACAGGTGGAGCTCAATGCCGAAGCGCTCTCCGACTATATCGGCGCGGAATTTGCCGAGCTGGTCTGACCGACTTTTCCCGAAAGGAAACACCCAATGAAATCCACCAAGCTGTATTTTTACGATACACCGGACAATAAGTATTCCGTCACCGCCCTGCTGGGCGCTATGGAGAGCCGCAGCGAGCTCTTTGAGGAGATCGACGTGGGCTTTTTCAGCAGGCCGGAGGAGCTGGAGGAGAACGAGAGCGAGCTGCAGCGCTATCGCCGCACGGTGCTGGCCTTTTCCTTCTTTTCCTCCCAGCTCTGGGACATCCGCGATATGCTCTTGCGGCTCAGGCCGCTGCTGCAGCGCTGCCGGGGTGTAACGGTGGGCGGCGGTCCCCATGTGAGCGGGGACGGCGAGCGCAGCGTGACGCTTCTGGGTCTGGACTATGCACTGCTGGGGGAGGGGGAAATCAGCTTCCCCGCCCTGCTCTCGGCGCTGCTGCGGGATGAGGATCCTGCTGGCATGGAGGGACTCTGCTGCTATGACCGCAGCGGGAAGCTTGTGAACGGCGGCATGGCGGCGCGGGTCAATATTGACGGTTTCGACCCCGTGTCACCCCGCTTCCGCCGCTACGGGCCATTGGAGATCACCCGGGGCTGCCCCTACGGCTGCAGCTTCTGCCAGACCGGCGGCCTCTGCGGCCATCAGGTGCGCCACAGAAGTCTGGAGCATATCGAGGAGGTCATGCTGCGGGCCAAGGAGCTCTTCAAGCTGCGCTTCTTCCGGGCGCTGACCCCCAACGCCCTCAGCTACGGCTCCAAAAACGGCGTGGAGGTGAATCTGGAGGAGCTGGAAAAGCTGCTGCAGATGCTCCGGCGGGTGCTGGGCGAGCAGGGGCAGATCTACATGGGCTATTTCCCCAGCGAGGTGCGGCCCAATAACGTCAGCGATGAAACGCTCTCCCTGCTCAAACGCTTTGTCTGCAACGAGGATATCGTCATCGGCGCGCAGTCCGGCTCGGAGCGGATGCTCAAGGCCGCCCACCGGGGACATACGGCGGAGCAGGTCTATGAGGCGGCCGAATGCCTCCTGCGCCACGGCTTCGTGCCCAATGTGGACTTTATCTGCGGTCTGCCCGGAGAGGGGGAGGAGGACGCGCAGAAAAGCGTGGAGATGATCGAGCGGCTGGCCAACGAGGGCTGCCGCATCAATGTCCATGCCTTCATGCCCCTGCCCCAGACCCGCTGGGAGGCCGAGCCCGCCGGGAAGATCCGCCAGTGTTATATTGACCTGCTCCGCCGCCTGACGCCGAAGAATGTGGTCTACGGCGATTGGGTGAACCAGAGCGCACAGGGGAAGAAAATGCACAGGTATTTCACCACCGGGGAGCTGTAAAAGCGGTTTTCCCCATAGCGTGGGGCTGTACTCCGTCTCCCATGTTGGGGAGAATAATAACGAACAAGGGTTCTCTGCAAACGCAGAGAACCCTTGTTCGTTATTT
>JAGHSH010000181.1 GCA_018065965.1 Candidatus Apopatocola equi | reverse complement strand
CAGCAGGTCTATAAATGCCGCGCCTCCGATTTTCCGGACACCAAGGCCAGCGTGCTCGGCACCTATCTGCCCACAGAGCTGAAAATGGACGAAGGCGAGAGCGCCGAATATATGCTCCTGCCGGGTGATTACAGCGGCAGTGTGCTCTTCTTCTTCCAAAACGGCAAATGCGCCCGGGTGCCTCTTTCGGCCTATGCCACCAAGACCAACCGCAAGCGTCTCACAGGCGCTTACAGCGATGTCAGTCCGCTCATTGCCGTTCTTCCGCTCACCGAGGAGCGGGATATTGTCCTCTACTCCAGCGACGGCAGAGCGCTGGTGTTCAACAGCTCCCTTCTCGCCGACAAGCCGACCCGCGGCACCCAGGGCGTGGCTGTGCTCTCCATCACGGGCAAGAGAACGGCTGTTCGTGCCGAATTCTTGTCCGAAAGCCGCATCCGCAATGACCGGGATTACCGTGCCCGGACACTTCCCAAGGCAGGCGGCCTCCTGAAGGATGTGGACAGGGGAGAGGAACAGATGAATCTGCTGGGTGACGATGCATGAAGCAGCACATGACCCTTTGGGACTATGTGTCCTCGGTTTTCCGTATCCTCATCGGTACGTTCATGGCTGCGGCGGCCTTCAGCTTCCTTCAGTATCCGAATTCCATCCCCACCGGCGGCATCACGGGCATTGCCCAAATTCTCAATATGCTCATCGGCACCCCGGTGGGCATGATGGCCATCGCCATGAATGTGCCCCTGTTCCTGCTGGCAGGACGTAAGCTGGGAACGGTGTTCATGCTCGGCAGTCTGTTGGCCATGCTCTGTGAAAACAGCTTTATCGATCTTCTCGCCCTCTGCCATGTGGAGCTTACGCCCGACCCGCTTCTGGCTTCTGTCTATGCCGGCGTCATCTACGGCGCGGGCTGGGGCATCGTCTATACCACCGGCGTCTGCGGCGGCGGCATCGACATTCCCGCCAAGCTCGTCAAGCTCAGGCGGCCCTATATGAACTTCGGTACCGTACTGCTGATCTTGAATGTATCTGTCATGGTGGCTTTCGCGCTGATCTTCAAAAAATACGACCGCTGCATGTATGCGATGATCACCATGTATATCTCCTCCAAGGTCATGGACATGATCAGCTACGGCCCCATGGATGACCGTCTCTGCTTTGTGGTCTCCGACAAAAGTCAGGAGATCACTCTCTCCATCTATGAACGGCTGGAGAGGGGAGTGACCTTTCTGCAGGGGAAGGGCGCTTGGAGCCGGGAGAGGAAGGACGTGATCCTCTGCGTGGTCAAGCGTTCTCAGGCCGTGGAGCTGCGTCACCTGATCCGGGATATTGACTCGGAGGCGTTCTTTGTCATTACAGATGCCCGCGGCGTATACGGCAATGGCTTCACTGACATCGATCACGAGGATTTTTGAAAAAAACTCAAAATAATTAAAAATAACTCTTGACAAATCGGAACAATCTGCTATAATGGCCACTGTTCCGAGTCGCGGGCATAGCTCATTTGGCAGAGCGCCACCTTGCCAAGGTGGAGGTAGCGAGTTCGAATCTCGTTGCCCGCTCCATGTTAAACTGCTTCTGTTGTGTTTACAGAAGCAGTTTTTTTATGCTCACGGATTAAAGGAGTTCAGTCCCTCCGTTGCATAGTTGATGTGCCTGTGTTATTATCAATCACGGACTGCAGTTTGTGATCCACCCTGTTTGCCCGGAGGCCTGGAAGTGGAGATACGGTAATTGAAAAGCGCATGGAAAGGGACTTTCGCATTGCCGGCTGCGTTGTGATCGTGATTGGTCTGATTACGCGCTTCGGCGTTTAAGACCTTTGATTTGAGAATACGGTGAAGCATCCAAAAGCAGGAATACCGAACGCAGACAGCATCCGGTATTCCTGCTTACGTTTATTTCAGCTTTCCGCCGCAGCGGCGGATGACCTCCGCAGCCAGAAGCTCCGTGGGGTCTATATAGGGGAAGGCATCATCCCCCGCAAAGGCAATGGGCAGTTCGGTGCAGGCCAGAAGGAATGCCTCTGCTCCTTGCTCCCGCATGGCTGAGAGATAGGGATGCATCGCTTCAGGGTGAGGCTCCTTACCGGCTTTTACTTCGTCATAGATAATATGCATCAGTGCAGCCGATGCAGCTTCATCCGGGAAAACAAGCTCCACGCCGCTGCCTTCAAAGGCAGCACTGTACACGCCGCTCTGGATCGTTCCGGTGGTCGCCAGCAGACCCACGGCCTTCAGTCCGCGTTTTCTGCATTCCTCGGCGGTAAGACGGGGCTTATGGAGCACAGGCACACGAACGCTGTCGGACAGGGGCTTCCAGAAATAGTGCGCCGTATTGCAGGGCATCAGGAGAATGTCGGCTCCCTGCGCCGTCAACTGTTCGGCAGAGGCACGGAGATAGGGCAGGGGATCCTCGCCGCCGCTGAGGATGGCTGCGGTTCTGTCCGGGATGTCGATGTTACTGTCAATAAGCAGGTGTACATGATCCTGATCCCGCTGTGCCTCTGTCATGCGCACGATTTTGGTAAACAGGTCTGCTGTGGCCAGCGGCCCCATGCCGCCGATAATGCCGGCTGTCAGCTTTCCGTTGATCACAATTCTTCCCTCCTTTTTTCTTACACTATATCACAGGTTTTATTTCCCGTATAGATGCTTTTCCGATTATTTATCCTGCTTTTTTGTTATGCACGTCCGACTCTTATTGACCGCAGGAGAAAAAAGTGGTAAGATAAAACATCAAAAAGGCGAAATAATGCTAATACACACTGAATCGAACTTTTCTGAAAAAGGGGGGCTTCCTCTTGAACGCAGACGATCTTTATGAGCTTTGGCTCAGCCGTGTTACCGATATGGAGCTGCTGGCCGAGCTTCTGAGCATTGCCCATGACGCCGACGCCGTGGAGGACAGGTTCTACCGTGAGCTTGAATTCGGAACCGGCGGTCTCCGGGGCGTGCTTGGGGCCGGAACCAACCGCATGAACGTTCTGACCGTCGGTAAGGCCACGCAGGGCTATGCCGACTATCTGCACAGGCATTTTGAACGTCCCTCTGTTGCCATCTCCTATGACAGCCGCCGGAATTCCGCTCTTTTTGCCCGCTGTGCAGCCTGTGTTTTTGCGGCCAACGGGATCGCCGTCCATCTTTATTCCCGACTCATGCCTACACCGGCTCTTTCTTTTGCAGTCCGGGAGCTTGGCTGCAGCGGCGGCATCATGACCACCGCCAGCCATAACCCCGCTAAATACAACGGCTATAAGGTCTACGGGGCTGACGGCTGTCAGATCACCACGGAAGCTGCCGCCGAGATTCAGGCGGCCATCAATGCCGTGGATCTCTTCACGCAGGTCAGAACCGGCGAGTATGACGATTTTGCCGCACAGGGACTCATCACCCTCATTCCCGAAGCGGTCACGGATCGGTACCTGCAGACGGTCGCTTGCTGCTCTCTTGCCGATCCGGCGCTCCGCCGGGAGCTTGCACTGGTTTACACGCCCCTCAACGGAGCCGGCATCTCTGTGGTGCCGGAGCTTCTGCGGAGGCAGGGCTATACCAATCTTGTCATTCCAGAGGCACAGCGGGAGCCCAACGGGGATTTCCCGACCTGCCCCTACCCCAACCCCGAGATCCGCGAGGCGCTGGAGCTGGGGCTGGAAACCGCCCGCAGCATCGGCAGCGATCTGGTGCTGGCCACAGACCCCGATTGTGACCGCGTGGGCTGTGCCGTCCGCGACGGTGATGATTATCGGCTGATCAGCGGCAACGAGATGGGCTGCCTGCTGCTGGATTACGTCTGCCGCCGCCGTCTGGCGCTGGGAAATATGCCCGAGCATCCGGTGGCGATCAAGACCATCGTCACCACCCCCATGGCTGCCGGGATCGCCGAGGCCTACGGAGTGGAGCTGCGGAATGTGCTCTCGGGCTTCAAATTCATCGGAGAGCAGATCGGCTGTCTAGAAGCCGAGGGCAGAGAAGGGGATTACATCTTCGGTTTTGAGGAAAGCTACGGCTATCTGAGCGGGAGTTATGTCCGCGATAAGGACGGTGCCAACGCGGCGCTTCTCATCTGCGAGATGGTCTGCGACTATGCCGCCGCAGGGGTTTCCCTCTCGCAGGCGCTGGATGCCCTCTATGAGCGCTTCGGATTCTATGAGACGCAGCTTCTCAGCTATGCTTTTGAGGGCAGTGCCGGCTTTGAACGTATGCAGGCCCTCATGTCCGGCCTGAGAGCGCAGCCTCCTGCAGCTCTCGCCGGAGAGAGCGTATTGAGCTGCACAGACTATCTTCACGGCGATACAGGTCTTCCGGCCTCGGATGTGCTGCGGTATACGCTTGCCTGTGGGGAAGCTGTTGTTCGCCCCTCCGGCACGGAGCCGAAGCTGAAGGTATATCTGACCGTCTGCGCCGATCGTCCTGCGGAGAGCCGCAGGCTGTGTGAACAACTGAAGGAGCACTTCGATCTTTGGGCAAGATGAATGATTATTATCCCATGCTCATGAAACCGGTTTACAAGGAAACTCTGTGGGGTGGGAAGAAACTCAAAATCGCATACGGAAAAGCCGATGCTCCGGAAAGAACCGCCGAAAGCTGGGAGCTTTCTGCCATCCCTGGAGACGAAAGTCTGGTCGTCAACGGCAGAATGCAGGGCAAAAGCCTGAACGAGCTTGCCGCCCTTGACCGGGAAGGCTTCTGGGGTACCGACTGCCCTTCGGAGCGCTTTCCGCTGCTGCTGAAGCTCATCGATTCCGAACAGGATCTTTCCGTGCAGGTGCATCCCTCCGACGCCAACGCTTTGAATGCGCTGGGGGAACGTGGGAAGGCGGAGATGTGGTATGTAATGGATGCCCGCCCCCATTCCTGTCTGTACCTTGGCTTTTCCCGTAAGGTCAGCGAGCAGGAGCTTTTTGAAAGCTGCGGAACGGGCCGGGTACTGGAGCTTCTCAACCGGGTGAACGTCAGTGCCGGAGATGTGTTTTATATCCCCCCCTGGACTGTTCATGCGATCGGAGCCGGTGTATCACCCTGGCGGAGATCCAGCAAAGCTCCGACACCACCTTTCGCATTTTCGATTTCAACCGTCTCGGGGCGGACGGAAAGCCCCGCCAGCTTCATTGGGAGCGGGCCGCGGCGGTAACGGATTATGCGCCCCTGCTGCCCTCCAGCTGCCGGGCCAACTCCATGGCACAGTTTCCCGATTTCCGCCTCTCGGAGCTTTTCAGCTGCCGTCATTTCCGCACCGACCGGCTGGAGCTGCACGGCTCCATCGGACTGCGCTGCTGCGGGGATTCCTTCCGCAGCCTGCTGTGTGTGAAAGGAAGCTGTGTCCTGCTGCATCAGAGCACAGCGTATACGGTGGAAACGGGGCAGAGCTATTTCCTGCCTGCCGCCCTTGGAGATTATGAGCTGCGGGGGAGCTGCACACTGCTGCTTTCCCGGGTATGAAAGGATAAACGATGAAAAAGACAGCACTGATCATGGCCGGAGGCCGCGGTGAGCGGCTCTGGCCCAAAAGCCGCAAGGCTCTCCCCAGGC
>JAGHSH010000053.1 GCA_018065965.1 Candidatus Apopatocola equi | reverse complement strand
CGGGCTTCTTCCGGAGGCGGCCGCCGCGGTTTTCCGCCGGGAGACAGAGCGGGGGGCTCTGCCGGAGCGCGAACGGCTGGAGACGGCGCTGCTGAGCCGTCTGCGTATGCTGGACGAGGAGAGCTGGCACACACTGCCGGACTGCTCGGAGGGACTGGAAAACCGTCTTTACCGCGCCGCCAGACGGGAGAACAGCATCGAGGCGATCCTGGATGCCGCCGCCTCCGGACGCTATCCCCGCGCCCGGGTACGCAGAATCCTCTATGCCGCTGCACTCGGCCTCCGCAGCGGAGACGCGGAGGGCGTGCCGCCCTACATCCGCCCTCTTGCCGCCAATGAGAAGGGCAGGGAGGTGCTGCACCTCCTGAGAAAGACAGCCCGGCTTCCGATCATCTCCCGGGGAGGACAGACGCATAAGCTCGATTCCCGCACAGAAAATATTTTCCGTCTTTGCAGCGCCGCCCACGACTTCTATGCGCTCGGAAAAGAGAATCCGGAATTGCGTTTTTCTGACCAAGATTACCAAAAATCACTGTGTATTTTTTGTGATTTTTAATATTGCTTTTTCACGCTAAAGCGTGTATAATACCAAAGGTATTCAAGAAAAGAACAAGTGTCCGCAAAACGCGGACACGAAAATCAAAGGAGAAACGAAAACTATGAAGAAGTTCCTGGCAATCGTTCTCAGCCTTTGCATGGTCCTCGCTCTGGTCGCCTGCGGCGGAGCCAAGGAAGAAGCCAAGGCTGATACTGTGACCATCGGTGTTTTCGAGCCCGCTTCCGGCGACAACGGCGCCGGCGGCAAGCAGGAGACTCTGGGCGTCCAGTACGCTAACTCTCTGTGCCCCACCGTCGAGATCGGCGGCAAGACCTACAATGTGGTCCTGAAGATCGTTGATAACGAGTCTGCCGATGACAAGGCTCCCTCCGCTGCCGCCGAGCTGGTCAGCGCCGGCTGCTCCATCGTTCTGGGCTCCTACGGCTCCAGCGTCTCCCGCGCCGGCGGCCCCACCTTTGATGCCGCCAACATCCCCGTGATGGGCATCACCTGCACCAACCCCGCCGTCACCGAGGGCAACAAGTACTACTTCCGCATCTGCTTCCTGGATCCCTTCCAGGGCACCGTTCTTGCCAACTACGCCATCAAGGATCTGGGCGTGACCAAGGCCTACTGCCTCAACAAGCTGGGCGATGACTACTCCGGCGGTCTGGTGAACTACTTCATCGAGGCTTTCGAAGCTGCCGGCGGCGAGGTCGTCCACGAGGAGTTCCCCGAAGGCTCCATGGACTTCACCTCCTACGTTGCCAAGGCCAAGGCTGAGGACTGCGGCGTGTTCTTCTCCCCCGTGTCCATCGAGGCTGCTCAGCTGATCATCGACCAGGCTGTTGCTCAGAACGCTGAGTTCCCCATCCTGGCCGGCGATACCTGGGACTCCGGTGTTGTGCTGCAGGCTGCCAAGGGCAAGAATGTTGACATCACCGTTACCACCTTCTACCCCGAAGGCGCCAACGCTGACTTCGATGCCGGCTTCAAGGCCTGGCTCGAGGCTGACTCCGCCATGCTCGCCAACAACGGCGGCGACACCACCATCTCTGCCGTGTCCGCCATGGGCTATGATGCCTACTTCGTGGCTCTCGAGGCTCTGCAGGCTGCCGGCACCACCGACTCCGCCAAGGTCATGGAGGCTCTCTGGAACGTCCAGTTTGAGGGCGTTTCCGGCCCCATCGCCTTTGACCAGGTCAATGGCGACGCCATCCGCACCACCGCTTACGTCAAGCACGCCAACACCGACAACGGCACCTGGGATGCTCTTCCCGCCGTTTCTGTTGAGTGAACCTACGATGATCTGAGCGGCGGGGTACATCCCCGCCGCTTTTTTCCATGAACTTCCCGCGATCCGACGATCGTAGAGGAAGGGCATGGAGCAAAGAAGGCATTTTTGCTTTATGCCCTTCTCCTATGAAGAAAAAATAAGGAGGACGAAGAAATGTCCCTGTTCCAAACCTGGCTGCCCTATGTGCTGGCCGGTATTTCCGTCGGCGGTCAGTACGCGCTCATCGCCATCGGCTATACCATGGTCTACGGCATCCTGCGTCTTATCAACTTTGCCCACGGCGATGTGTTCATGGCCGCCGGTCTGATCATGGTCTATCTCAGCACGGCGCTGCCCCTCTACGTTGCCATCCCTCTCACCCTCGTGCTGACGGTGGCTCTGGGCTTCTGCATTGAGAGAGCAGCTTACAAGCCCCTGCGCTCCGCACCCCGTATGTCTGTTATGATCTCCGCCATCGGCGTGAGCTATCTCATTCAGAACTGCGCCCTTTATTTTACCGGCGGTCTTGCCAAGGTCTATCCTGCCATCCCCTGGATCTCTGACACGGTGGAGGTTTTCGGCGCGGTGACCAAGCGCGTGACCCTCATCACCCCCATCCTCTCCCTGCTGCTGGTGGTGGGTCTGGTGTACTTCATCAACCACACCAAGGTGGGCATTGCCATGCGCGCCGTGGCCCGTGATTTTGAAGCCAGCCAGCTCATGGGCATCAAGATCAATTCCGTCATCTCCGTGACCTTTATCATCGGCTCTCTGCTGGCCGGTATCGGTTCTCTGCTCTACTTCTCCAACTATGCTTCCGTTACGCCTAC
>JAGHSH010000041.1 GCA_018065965.1 Candidatus Apopatocola equi | reverse complement strand
GAGCACTCGATGTGCCAGCCGGGACGGCCTTCACCCCAGGGGGAGGGCCAGGAGATCTCGCCGGGCTTGGCGCTCTTCCAGAGCACGAAGTCGTTCTGATGATCCTCTTCCTTGCCGGAGGTCATCTCGCCGTTCTTGCCCATGCGGTAATTGCCCATACTCTGCTCGGCCACGATGCCGGAGAGCATGCCGTAATCGGGGAATTTGGCAATGTCATAGAGCACATCGCCGCTCTCCTCATTGTAGTAGGCATGGCCGTTGTCGATGAGTGCCTGCACGAACTCAATGATCTCGGGGATGGTCTCGCTGGCCCGGGGCTCCACATCGGCGGGACGGATGCCCAGGGCATTCATGTCCTCGCTGATGCGGTCGATATAGGTCTGCGCCCAGTCCAGGGGCTTCACATTGGCGGCGTTGGCGGCGTTGATGATCTTGTCATCCACATCCGTCCAGTTGCGGACATAGGTCACATCATAGCCCCTGTACTCCAGATAGCGGCGGATCACATCGAACTGCAGCGCCTGCTTGGCGTGGCCGATGTGGGCGTCGTTGGAAACGGTGATGCCGCAGGAATACATCCGAACCTTTTCCGGCTCGACGGTTTTGAATTCGCTCTTGCGGCGGGAGAGAGAGTTATATACCTGCATGGGAGTTCCTCCGTTATGTTTTCTGTTTGGAACATTATAAACGATTCTTCACTGCTCTTCAAGACCCCGAAGGCACAAATTCCGCCCCGAAGGCCTCCCGGATCAGTTCATCGCTGAGGGGAACGCAGCTGATATACTGCCGGATGAGAGAGCTGTTCCAGCCCTTCACGCCGTAGTCCTTCCGGCTGCGCAGCTCCTCCACGGACCGCTTCCACTCCTCATAGCTCTGGATGCCGGGATAGCGGCGGCAGTTATAGACCATATCGTTCTCGATGAGCCTCTCGAAGGCATCGATCCGCCCGAGCACCCGCTCCTCCGCCAGCGCACCGCGGAGCAGCTCCCCCAGCCGGAGCGTATAGTGCTCCCGGAAGCCGTCGTTGCGCATCAGGCTGCCGAGGAGGCCCGAATAGAAGTTGAAGACCTGACGCACCCACAGGGAATGGTCGCGCAGGAAGGCCACATCCATATCGTACAGGATGAGCCGCCAGCGGCCGCCGTCCGCATCGGAGCGATAGAAGCGGATGTTGTTGATGTCATAATTATTCGTCCACATCAATGCGATGAAAAAGTCCGCGACGCTCTCTATGTTCATCTTCTCGCACACGGCGTCATAGTACGCCTGCTCGGCGAGGTCGTGGGTGCGGATGTAGTTCAGCAGCTCCCTCAGCTTCTCCGCGTCCCGGGCGGAGAAGTTGCGGACGATCTCCACGCTGTCCTTGCTGACTCCGTCCCGATAGGCTACGGTAGCACTCTTGCAGCGCTCCCGGATATAGTACACGCCCCGGTACTCCTCGTTGAGATAGAGGCTCACCGGACGGTAGCGGAAGGTCAGCAGCGAATCTGAGCATTCGGCAAAGATGCCGCTGAAAAGCTCATCGCGCATACAGGCATAGCACTGATCCTGGGAGCCGGAGCGCAGAGTCAGGGTGGTGAAGCTGTTCTGCTCCAGATCGTCAAAGACCCGGTAATCCAGCCGGGTTTTCCCGTAGCGGCTGCGGAAGTCGATCTGATAGCTGAGCTTCTCATAGGCCCGGCTGCCGGAACCCAGGACGCTGATGCCGCAGCTTTCGGAGAACTGCTCCACTCCATCCGTATACAGGGCGATGGAGGCCGGAGACTTGAGAACGCTGTGGCCGGTAAGGGCCCGCTCGCAGTCAGCGGGGCCGATACTGATCTTGACCACGTCCAGCGTCAGGGGAAGAGCATCGAAGAAATAGTTGCGCGTCACCGTGCCGCTGGGGATGCGGTCGGCGTCAAAGCAGCGCACCCGCAGGGACATGCTCCGCTCCACCCGGATGGGCTCACCGCCGTATAGCCGGGAAGATCTGCCCGGAAGAGAGCCGTCGGTGGTATAGCGGATCTCCCCCTCCCCCGAAAGGGTCACGGAGAAGCCCTCTTCATACCAGCCCGAGGGGACGGAGACCGTCGGCTCGCCGACCATGCTCTCGTAGCCGCCCCGGTTGGCGCTGCCGGGGGTCGGGGAGGCATAATACAGCTCCCGGCCGTCCTCCCGGCCGAAGCTGCAGTCGGCGGGCATATAGGGCACATCCAGCAGATCGCACACCAGACCGCTGCCGCTGCACAGATAGAGCAGCTCGCCCCCGGCGCTGAGACTGAAGGGAGCGTCTCCCTCACTCAGAAGCAGCAGACGGTATGCGCCCGGCTTCAGCTCCTCCCGGGGCAGCTGCCAGAGCAGCAGCTCGTCATGGTCATCGGAAAGGTAATACTCACCCAGATCGATGCTCTCCGTTCCGCTGTTATAGAGCTCGATCCAGTCGGGATGCTCGTTGAGCAGGGCAGGGCCGGTATCATTGGCGGTGCAGACCTCGCTGATGCGCAGAGCGGAGGGGGCAAAGCTGCCTCCGGCGTTCTCCCTTCGGTTCTCCCGGCCGGGGGTGGGCGCATCGGTAATGCCCAGCTCCCTAGTGAAGCTCTCCCGGCCGCCGAGGGCGGGCACATCCAGCCGATCCGCCTCCCGGGCAGAGGCCGTAAGCAGTCGGAGGGAAACGCCCTCCCGGCTCAGCCGGAAGCCCAGCTCCCGCTCCGTGAGCACCAGATATTCGCCGCTGCGGAGCGTTCTCTCCCCCAGAGAGGCCGTTTTGCCGTCCTCTCCGTTGACCAGAGAGAAGCCGGACAGCCCAATGCTCTCCTGCCACGGGTTATAAAGC